>CALLIG010000152.1 GCA_938009735.1 uncultured Flavobacteriaceae bacterium | reverse complement strand
ACCCCTTGGCCAATTCTTAGTCAACCTTGCCTTTATGGGTGATATGAACTTTGAAAAGCCTTTAGGAAAATCAAGAACGCCTTTAGCACTTATACCATACATCAACACTATATCAGAGAAAGATTTTACTACCGGAAAAGGTAATAACAATATTAAAGTAGGTGGTGATGCTAAAATATCTATCGGTAACGGCATGAATTTAGATGTTACTCTTAATCCTGATTTTTCGAATGTTGAAGTTGATAATATTATCACCAACCTCACAAGATTTGAAGTAGGCTTGCCAGAAAAAAGACAATTTTTCATTGACAATAGTGATCTTTTTACAAGTTTTGGAGGCTCTAGAGATGCGAATCCCTTCTTTTCAAGACGTATAGGTATCGCTCGTGATACTGCCGATAATTCAATTGAAAACAGAATACTTGGAGGCGTAAGATTAAGTGGGAAATTGAGTGAAGATTGGCGCCTAGGTTTTTTAAATATTCAAACCGATGAAGATATAGCCAACGAAATTGCTTCGAATAACAACTCGATGTTAGCTATTCAGAAAAAGGTTTTTGACCGCTCAAACATTAGTATGTTCTTTATTAACAGGCAGTCTTTTAAAGATTATGACTTTATTGATAGAGAAGATGAGTTCAATAGAGTTTTAGGTCTAGACTACAATTTGGCTTCTAAAGACGGAAAATGGAGAGGCAAATTTTACGGGCATAAATCATTTCAGCCTGATGATAGTGAAGGCAATCTTTCTGTAGGAGGTTTTTTAGGTCGTACAACCAAATTCTTTAATGTCTTTGCTGATGCTGTCTATATAGATGAAGACTTCTCTTCAGACCTTGGTTTTATTCGACGTACTGATATTGTAAAATTAGCAACCTCAGTTGAAAAGGTGTTTTGGCCTAAAAGTGAAGTCGTGAATAGTTATGGCATCAACCTTTTTCCTGTAGTTACTTGGCGACCTGGTTTAGATTATCAAAAAACGGATCATGACATTATGCTGACCAGCGAAGTAGGTTTTAAAAATCAATCTCAACTTAGCTTCGGATTTAGCAACAAATATACTTTTCTAACCGATGAATTTGATCCTACTAGAACAGATGGCATACCATTGCCAGGCGATCAGGGCTATCACTTTAACAGCCTGAATCTAAGTTATATGTCAAATAGAGCTGATGTTCTATCTGTAATGGGTAGGTCAACTTTAGGACGTTTTTTTAATGGTAATATATTTGCGGTTGATGCCACTTTGTTTCTTCGTATTCTGCCAAAAGCACAAATTTCGTTAGCTGTTAATTACAATCAAATCTCTTTACCTGACCCTTATCCTAGTGCCGATTTATGGCTGGTAAGTCCGAAAATAGAATTCACATTTAGCAAATCTATTTTTTGGTCGACCCTTGTACAGTATAGCAACCAAGGTGATAATTTAGGTATTAATTCTAGATTACAATGGCGTTTTGCTCCGCTATCAGATTTGTTTATTGTTTACAATGACAACTACTTTGTAAATCAGTTTTCTCCTCGCTACCGATCGATAAATTTAAAATTTACCTACTGGTTGAATATTTAATCTGATTGTTGATAAAACCATATGCTTTTTTTGGTGACATAAATAATCATGAATTTTTATCAGCGTAAAGTCTTAAATTTACGAACCGCCAAATAACAAACGAATGACCAAAATTTTTTGGGTCTTATCAATTGCTACTCTTTTGACATTTTCTATTTCAGCCCAAACTGAAAACAGGTCCTTTATAGTAAAGCATATCTCAGAGTCTATTATTGCTGATGGCGTTTTAGATGAGTCCATATGGGATACCGCTCAAAGCGTAAGTGATTATAATCAATACTTCCCTCTTGATACTGTCAAAGCACAAAATCAATCAGAAATCAAAATTTTATATGATAACAAAAACCTTTATGTAGGTATTAAAGGCTACTCTATTGGTGAAAATTATGCGCTTCAATCTTTAAAACGTGATTTTAGAGGGAGTGGTAGTGACAGTTTTTCGGTGCTCTTTGATACTTACAATGATGGCACCAATGCTTTTCTATTCGGTATTAATCCGAATGGTGTGCGAAGAGAAGCGTTGATTTCTAATGGTGGTACCGATCGTAGAAGTTTTAATCTTTCTTGGGATGTAAAATGGCAAGGAGATTCGAAAATTTATGACGATCATTTTACTGCTGAAATGATCATACCTTTAACCTCGTTAAAATTTGAAGAGGGAGCTACTAAATGGAGATTCAATAGCTATCGAATTGATACACAATCAAATGAACGAAGTAGCTGGACTAGAGTTCCGCAAAATCAATTGATTTTCAATCTAGCGTTTATGGGAGAAATGGTTTTTGAAAAACCTTTGGGGAAATCAAAAACTCCTTTGGCCATTATACCTTACATCAATGCTATTTCACAAAAAGATTTTGAAACCGACGTAGGGTTCAACAACTTAAAAGTTGGTGGCGACGCCAAAGTTTCAATTGGTAATAATCTGAATCTAGATCTTACTTTAAATCCTGATTTTTCACAAGTCGAGGTTGACGATCAGGTGACCAACCTGACCCGCTTTGAGGTTTCGCTTCCTGAGAAGCGACAGTTCTTTATTGACAATAGCGATCTATTCGCAAGTTTTGGAGATCAGCGCGATGCGAATCCGTTTTTCTCTAGACGTATTGGTATTGCCTCCGATACAGCAGGAAACTCTATAGAAAACAAAATAATTGGCGGTTTACGTCTGAGTGGTAAATTGACCAAAGACCTTCGTGTTGGTGTGATGAACATACAGACTGCAAAAGATGAAGCCAACGAGATTCCCTCTAACAATAATACAATGATCGCCCTGCAGCAAAGGGTCTTTTCACGTTCAAATATTGGAGCGTTTTTTATCAATAAACAATCTTTTGAAGAAAATGAATTTGTTGATCGCGAAGACGAGTATAACCGTGTCATGGGTATTGACTACAATCTAGCATCGAAAGATAATAAATGGACAGGTAAAACGTATTTGCACAAGTCTTTTCAACCCGATGATAATATTGGAAATTTATCGGCAGGTGGTATACTTAGATACCAATCAAGAAAATATAATTTCTATGCTAAAGGAATTTCGATCGATGAAGATTTCTCTTCTGATTTAGGTTTTGTTAGAAGAACAGGCATTTTCAAAGGAATTGTAAGTGCTGAGCGTGTTTTTTGGCCTAAAAAAGGCATTATACAAAATCACGGGTTTCAATTTTTTCCAATTCTCTTGTGGGATCCTAGCCTGTCTTTTAAAAATACTGATTATGATTTTAGAAGTTCTTGGGAAGCAACCTTCAATGATCAATCACAGTTCAATTTAGGTATGACCAATAGTTTTACTTTCCTATTTGACAGCTTTGATCCAACCAATACAGATGATGCTCTAGAATTACCTGGTGAT
>CALLIG010000151.1 GCA_938009735.1 uncultured Flavobacteriaceae bacterium | reverse complement strand
CTAAATCCATTTGACCATGACGGGCCAATTGATCTAGCATGTGATCGAAAAATGCAAGTCCAGTTTTGATATCGCTCTTACCAGTTCCATCTAAATTCAAATTGATAAGAATATCGGTCTCATTTGTTTTTCTATGGATGTTAGCTGAGCGTTCATCCAACTTTAAAAACTCATATATCTTTTCCCAATCATTACTTTCCAAAGCAATGGTAGCATCTAGTTCATCTCTCTTGACTGTAATTTCTCCTGTTCCTAAATTGGTTTTATCATTGATAAAAAGACCCTTAGAACCTAAGTTTTTAGCCAATTCCATATCTGTTAAACGATCACCAATAACAAAGGAGTTTGCTAAATCATAATCTTCTGAAAAATACTCCGTTAGCAAACCTGTTCCTGGCTTTCTGGTATCGGCATTGTCTTTTGGAAAGGTTCTATCTAAAAACACCTTGTCAAAAACCACTCCTTCATTCTCAAAAGATTTCAAGATAAAGTTATGTACTGGCCAAAAGGTATCTTCTGGGAAAATATCAGTACCCAATCCGTCTTGATTAGTAATCATTACCAGTTCATAATTTAGCTCTTTAGCAATTTTGCCTAAGAATGTAAAAGCTTTCGGATAGAATATCATTTTTTCAAAAGCATCTATTTGCTCATCAACCGTTTCTTTAATGATTGTACCGTCTCTATCAATAAAAAGGACTTTCTTTTTACTCATCTTCTATCTCTTTTAATACTTCTATTAATTTTTGATTTTCTGTCGAAGTTCCAACTGTAAAACGTAATGTGTTTTCACACAAGGCTTGTGTACTTCTATTTCTAATAACAATTCCTTTTTTTAATAATTGAGAATACCTTTTATCAGCATCATCAACCTTAACTAAAACAAAGTTAGCATCAGTAGGGTAAATAGTTATGATGAATGACACCTTAGATAAAACTTTAATTAGCTTATTTCTTTCATTCAGAATTTCTAGGACTTCTTGAGAAACCATACTTGTGGCTAATACTCTTTCTAAAGCCTTCAATTGCGTTAATCCATTAATATTATAAGGCGGTTTGATTTTGTTCAAAACGGCTATAATTTCTTTGGAAGCAATACAGATACCTAATCGGATACCTGCCATTCCGTATGCTTTCGAGAGAGTCTGCGTAATCACCAAATTCGGAAATTCAGATAAATATGAAACCCAACTCTCATTTGGCGAAAAGTCAATATAAGCTTCGTCAATAACTACTATGCCTTTAAACTCTTGAAGCAATTGAACTATACGTTCTTTTGAAATACTATTTCCTGTTGGGTTATTAGGAGAACAGATAAACAGAATTTTAGAACGTTCATCAATTGTTTTTAATATTTCTGTTACATCAGGTTGAAAATCTTCAGTTAAAAGGACTTCACGATTTTCTATATCATTTATTCCTGATAAGACCTTATACATTCCATAAGTCGGAGGAAGTGAAATGATATTATCTTCTTTTGGCTCACAAAAGGCGCGAAATAATAAATCTAAAACTTCATCGCTACCATTACCTAAAAGTAAATTCTCAGCTTCTATTCCTTTTTGACCTGCCAATACAGCTTTCAAACTTCGCTGTTGCGGATCAGGATACCGATTCACCCCATTCTCAAACGGATTCTCATTAGCATCTAAGAACACCATCTCAGAGCCATCTGAAAGGTATTCATCACGCGCAGAAGAATATGGCTTCAAGCCTTTGATATTTTCTCTGGTTATATTTTTTAAACTAAAACTCATTTCAAACTATTCAATCGTAATGTTACTGCATTTTTATGTGCTTGTAAACCTTCGGCTTCTGCCATAATCTCAATTGCATTACCAATTTCTTGAATGCCTTCTTTAGATATCTTTTGAAAAGTCATATTCTTCAAAAAACTATCTAAATTCACACCACTATATTGTTTAGCATATCCGTTGGTTGGTAATGTATGATTAGTGCCTGATGCATAATCACCTGCGCTTTCAGGTGTATAATTCCCTATAAAAACAGAACCTGCATTGAAAGTGTTATCTAAATAAAAGTCTTCATTTTCGACACATACAATGTAATGCTCTGGTCCATATTCGTTGATTAAATCAATCGCAGTTTGATCATCTTCAACATAAATCAATTTACTATTTGCAATCGCTTTTTGAGCAATCCCCTTTCTCGGTAGGTCAGCAATTTGTTTTGTTATTTCTTGTTCTACTTCTAAAATCAATTCTTTTGAAGTAGCAACTAATATCACCTGACTATCTACTCCGTGCTCGGCCTGACTCAATAGGTCTGAAGCTACAAAGGCTGCATTTGCCGTGTCATCAGCAACAACTAACAATTCACTAGGACCAGCCGGCATATCGATAGCTACACCGTGTTTGGTGGCAATCTGCTTTGCAACAGTTACATATTGGTTTCCTGGACCGAAAATTTTATATACTTGAGGGATACTTTCTGTACCGAAAGTCATAGCTGCTATGGCTTGTATTCCACCGGCTTTGAATATTTTGGTGATTCCGCATAAGGCTGCAGTATATAATATAGCAGGATGAATCTTTCCTTCACTATTTGGAGGAGAACATAAAACAATCTCCTTACAACCAGCAATATTGGCAGGCACCGCTAACATTAATATCGTAGAAAACAATGGAGCAGTTCCACCAGGAATATACAATCCCACTTTTTGGATGGGACGTTTTTCTTGCCAACACTTCACTCCAGGTGAAGTTTCAACTTCTATTTTATCTGTTTTCTGAGCAATGTGAAACTTTTCTATATTTCTCTTAGCTACAGCAATGGCTTTTTTTAAATCATCAGAAACTAAAATTTTGGCTTCCTGAATTTCTTCGTTTAAAACAAGTAAATTGTTTATTGAAACTTTATCAAATTCCTTTGTATAGGCATTTACAACGACATCTCCTCCTTTAGCAACTTCTTTGAAAATACCATTTACGGTATCCTCAATATCAGCAACGGATTGCGTTGGGCGTTTTAAAATAGCTTTCCAGTCTTCCTTTTTTGGATTATATATTTTGTTCATTATGTTTACTCAAATTTCTTAAAAAAGTGAACGGCTAGAGGTTCATAACCTTGACGCTCCCAAAACTTTCTTCCTTTTTCATTCGTTACATAACAATTCACTTCTGTTCCTTCACAGCCTATTTCTTTGGCATATTGAAACAAGAAATCAATCATAAGTTGACCAACACCTTTACTTCTATATTCTTTTTTTATAAATACATTGTCAGGTTCTACATGCTTACCAGCATATAATTTATTTAGTACCCATACGCCAAAAATGCCAACTAATTCTTCACCTTCATAAGCTCCAATACATTCATAACCTCCCATATCTAGCATATCTGCAAGTCGCTTTTGAAGCAAAGAATACGCAATAGTTTCATTGTTCAATTCCATAACCAACGGAAGTATAGTTTCCATTTGATCATGAGGTAATAGCGTTATTTTATAGGATTCTTTCACAACTTGATTTATAAAACCATTTTCTCAATAGGGCAAACTAAAATACCTTCAGCACCTGCTTGTTTTAATTCATCAATTACTTCCCAGAATTTATCTTTGTTAATTACGGTATGAACTGAACTCCAGCCTTCTTCCGCCAAAGGCAATACGGTAGGGCTTCGCATACCAGGTAATTTGCTTATGATATCATTTAATTTTTCATTCGGAGCGTTTAATAACACATATTTAGATTGGCGTGCTCGTAATACCGATTGAATTCGGAACTGTAATTTTTCGAGCAATACTTTCCGATCTTCAGAAATTTGAGGAGAAACAGCCAATACAGCCTCACTCTTAAGCATTACTTCAACTTCCTTTAAGTTATTCTTGAAAAGTGTACTCCCGCTAGAAACAATATCACAAATTGCATCAGCTAAGCCAATGTTTGGCGCTATTTCTACAGAACC
>CALLIG010000150.1 GCA_938009735.1 uncultured Flavobacteriaceae bacterium | reverse complement strand
GCAGAGCAGAAGATACAATTGATGTATGATCACCCAGAACTTGTAGGCTTACGTGATTTCATTCGCGGAAATATGACTTCAGCAAAAGGCAAAAGAGCTTTACCAGTTGCAGGTTCGTGGAAACAAGCGAAGAAGTATGGTAATTCAAAAAAATCGCATTGTACAAAGCACTCAAAGTAAAAGTTAATCTAGCACCTTGAGGTTCTTCTTTAAGGTGCTTTTAAAAATATAATCATGAAAAAATTAATCTTAATAATGCTTCTTGTTATGGCATCATGTAAAACAGTTGAAAAAACCACGGTTCAAAATACTACTGCTGACGTTCTTTTAACCTACTCAAAAAGCAGATGTTTGGGCAAATGTCCGGTTTACAATGTGAAAATCTTAAAAGACGGAATGTTGGTTTATACAGGTGTTGATTGGGTGAGGCAAAAAGGCAATGTGATTGTGAAACTCTCTGATGATGAGCTTGCTGAATTGAAACACATAATTAATACTGCCACTAAAGCACCCCCGGCTTTTAAAAGAATTCGTGACCGCCCTGTTACCGCGTTGATGATGAATGAAAAAAAATATAAATTTCACGCTACACCGGCTGACGATCAACTAAAAACGCTGAATTCAAGAATTGAGCATTGGGTTGATGAAGTGAATACAAAATAGTAGTGTTGGTTTATGTTTGGTGATAGTCCCCCTGATTTTCAGGGGGACTATTTGTTTATAGTCATTTCAGTTGTGTAATCAATTTTATACTTTAGGGAGATGAAAAAATACCTGGCACTTTGTTTTCTTTTCGTATTTGTGATTTCTTGTATTGAAGTAGCACCACCTGAACCTGTGGGACCGCTTCCAGCAGAACGCCATTTGGCTTGGCATGATCTGCAGTATTATGCATTTGTTCATTTCAATATGAACACGTTTACAGACATGGAGTGGGGTACAGGCGGCGAAAAACCATCGCAATTTAATCCGAGTGAATTAGATGCAGGCCAATGGGCAAGAGTCGCAAAGGATGCCGGAATGAAAGGCATTATCATCACCGCAAAACACCATGACGGATTTTGCTTATGGCCAACAAAAACGACGGAGCATTCGGTAAAGAATTCCCCATGGAAAGATGGTAAAGGAGACCTACTCAAAGACCTTTCGGAAGCCTGTAAGGAATACGGACTCAAATTCGGAATCTACTTATCCCCATGGGATAGAAACGCTGGTAATTACGGAGAACCCGAATATGTGGCAGATTTTCACGAGCAACTAAGAGAATTGTTGACGAATTACGGAGATGTTTTTGAAGTCTGGTTTGATGGCGCCAATGGCGGATCAGGCTATTATGGCGGAGCGAACGAAACCCGAAAAATAGATAATAGAACTTACTACGAGTGGGATAAAACCACCGAAATCGTTCGTGAATTACAACCCAATGCGGTGATTTTTAGTGATGCAGGTCCTGATATTCGTTGGGTAGGTACTGAAGAAGGTTTTGCGAATGAAACCAACTGGAGCGTCATGCGAAGAGACGAGATTTATCCGGGCTGGCCACGATATGTAGAACTTCGATCGGGTCATGAAGACGGTACGCATTGGTTGCCTGCTGAGGTGAATACTTCGATACGACCGGGTTGGTATTACCATCCGCGTGAAGATCATCAAGTCAAGACTTTGCCACGTTTGGTAAAGACCTATTATGAATCGATCGGTAGAAACGGGAATTTCTTATTGAACCTTCCGGTGGATGCTCGAGGATTGGTGCATGAAAACGACGAAGCTGCTTTAATGGCTTTGAAAAACCAAATTGATGCCGATTTTGAAACGGAATTAGCACAAGGCAAAAAAGTCACCGCAACAGATGTTAGAGGCAATTCAAGTGCCTACGAAGCAGAAAATGTAAATGACGGAGATAATAGTACCTATTGGGCTACGAATGATTCTATAACCGCTGCAGACATTACGATTAGCTTTGATACCCCAACTGCTGTCAATCGAATTGTTTTGCAAGAGCATATTCCAATAGGGCAACGTGTGCAACGGTTTACAGTTCAAGCGGAAATAGATGGAAAATGGAAAACCATAGATAAGCAAACGACCATCGGTTACAAGCGAATTTTACGTTTTGATACCGTAGAAGCTACTGCCATTAAAGTATCGGTTTCATTTGCAAAAGGAGCATTGGCTATTTCCAACATTGAACTTTACAAAGCACCCAATTTTTTGACGCCACCAGATATATTTAGATATGCCAAGGGTGATGTCAGTTTGAGTGTGCCGGATAAAAATGTGGAGGTGTATTATACCTTAGATGGTTCAAAACCTACAACAGCTTCAGAAAAATATCAAGACCGTTTTATGTTAGATCAACCAGCAATGATTACCGCAATTGCTGTAAACCCAGAAGACGGAAAACAATCGGCTGCCGCAACAAGATATATTGATGTCCCAAAAAGTAACTGGAAAGTAATTAGCACGTCTTCAGGAGATTTAAGTACCGCTTGGCGCATGATTGATGAGAATCCCGAAGTGTTTTGGGCGACGGATGAAAAAGTGTCAACTCCTCAAGAGGTGGTTATTGATATGGGAAAAACACATGAATTAAAAGGATTCACCTATTGGCCTATTCAAGAGCGCTATCCGTTTGGTATTATCACCGAATATGCATTTTCTACAAGCACGAACGGTAAAAACTGGAACCAAGTCTCCAAAGGTGAATTCGCCAATATTGTCAATAGCCGCTTAGAGCAAACCGTATACTTCCAAAAAACGGAAGCACGATATATAAAGCTGAAAGGCGTGAAAGTTGATGGCGATGATATGCGAGCTTCTTTTGGTGAACTTGGGGTTGTTACGGAGGTGGAGTGAGTTTAAAATAACCCTCTGCTTCAACAAAACAAAGTGTTCCCCCGAATTTTGCCAAGTATCAGAAGAGGGTTTAGTTAATGGTTGCTATTTAAACCTAAAATAATTCACTAAAAAACAGATGAGAACTTCTAGGGTTAGTATCGTGCAAATGCTTCAGAAAAAGGAGCTCCGCTTCAGTAAGGCCATAATCTTTTTTGATCGTCATTAACTGTTTTGGATGAAGTACCTTAAGTATTGCAGGCAACCCAGTACTTTTTTTGATGTTCATGATTGGTTTTGTTTTAAATTAAATCAAAATGGTGTACTGGTTTTGCAGCAATACCTATCAATAGGTATTTTAAATACCCGCTTCTAGTATAGACCACGTTTGTAAGACACCTTCTGCCGTTTCCTCTCTTTGTCCATGAATAATATATATTTTACTGTTAAAAACAGCCATGGAATGTATAGTTTCAAATTCAGCACTTGATAAGTCGGTTTCAAGTTCAGTAAAGATGCCTGTTCGAGTATCGTATACGCCCATATATGGATTTGCGTCCGTCAGAACAGACATATCATCATAGGTGTATACACTACCGCCAACATAAATAAGGTTTTCGGTTTTTCCGGTATAGGTGAAATTTATTGGTGTTGGTAAGGTTTCTGTGGTTAAATCTCCGGTTACCAAATCATAAATATAAATTGTGTTTTTGGCTGGTGGCGTATTAAATGTTGTGGTACCTCCAAAAACGTACAATTTGTTATTCACTATTTCAGCTCTAGCCCCAGATCTTGGTTCAGGCATGGTGGCAAATTCAGAAAGTGTTTGAGTTTCAACATCAAAAATCAAAATTTTATCGGTAAGATTGTCATCGAGATCGCCTCCAATTATATAGATGCTACCATCCAATACTGCGGTGCCAAACCTAGAAAGGCCTAAATAGTCTATTCCTAAGGCTGGACCATAATCTGAAGAGCTTGTGGGTGCATTAGATAGGTCTAAATCATATGAATTGATGCGCTGACCTCCTATCACATATAAGTCGTCGTCTATAATATGTAGCTGTTTTGAAACAAAATCAAAGGTTTCAAAGAAATATTCTATAGTATTACCTGTGTCAAGGTTAAAACCTAGTACTCTTTCACCATTTACGTTATTAACATTTTCTCTGGTGCCAAAATAAAAAGTATTAGCAGCTAAAGAAGCCGTCATGCCTGGGGCAAAACCAGCAACTCCGTTGGAATCAAAAGTAAAGGCTTCGGTAAATTGCAAAGCACTCGTTGGTACCTGTTTGTAATCGGAGGCTAACTTTGGCTTTAGGTCTAAAGCTATATTTGTTGAGGTATCGAAGTTCCAAATTGCACTTGTTGTTTCTCCGTCAATAGTAATCACTAGATTACCTCCATCTAGTACCGATTCTAGTTGCGTGCTACTTTCTGAACTAAAGTCGAATGAAGTAAATAGCATAGGTAGGTAACTTTCTGATAAAGATTCTTCGATGGTGGCACCAAAAATATTAAAATCGAATGCAGGTCTATATTCTAAAGTACCTTCGAATTCGGTATTCTTACTTGTACTTAGCTTTGTATTCTTGAAGATAAATTCATCATCAATAATGTTGAATTCATTGGAGATATCAAAACTACCGTTACTGTTGTTCAACACGGCATTGCCAATGCGCCATACTTTTTCAGAATCTGCAGTTAAAGTGGTAACCGTAGTAGTACGTTCGGCAGCCAAAAGTACTACTGGGTCAGGATCGGGTTCTGGCTCTGGTTCTGGATCAGGGTCTCCAGTTTGACCCATAGGATCAGGAGTTGGAACAATAGGGTCGTCATCAGAACAGGAATAAATAAAAATTGAGGCTAAGAGCATCGCAAAATAAATGGAAGATGTTTTCATAATTAGTTTTTGTTTGGTTTATATAGAAACAAAACTATCTGAAGGTGTATGGAATTGAAATACCCATTGATGGGTATTTTGAGTTTACATGAGATAAAATACCCACAAATGGGGATATGCCCGTAGTGTGTTGCAAATTAGTTTAGCGGTATCGAATTATAAAATCAATATCATGCTAAAAACTAAAAACGGATTACTAGTAATTTCTTGTTTATTCATTCTAAATAGTTGCTGTCTATTATTTCCAGATGGTTGTGACGAATGCAAAGATATTGTTGAAGGAGCTGAACAAGCAGATCTTCTTTTTAACAGTTTTCGTGGAGAAGCTAAAGAGGAAAGTAGTGGTGAAAAATTTTATGAAGTTGTTCAGACTATTCTAAATATCGCACAAGATTATGATTGTCCTGAAGAAGTTGATAATGCTGGTCCTCACAGCGATGAATTACAACTAATATTTTATGAAAATTCTGATATCAATTTTAGTAATCCGGAAACTGTAGGATCCAAAAGTATACGAATTCCTGAAGTTACTGGTCCTGATGAATCTTATGATATTATCAATGAACTTATTTTTGAAAAGATAGGAGTGTATGGCTTGGAAAGTACTATTGATTCAAAAAATGAGGTAGATGAACGTAATGAAGCAAATAATTTTGAATCTAAAAGTCCATCTTCTAAAGGTAACCGAGCTAGTCTTGACCGTCTAATTTATGTCACAAAAGATATGCTAGGAGGTATGAAAAACAGCAAAAACAAATACATAAGCAGATGGGAAGTAAGAGTAAATTAAATAGGCACATATTTTTGGGTGTTCTTTGTTTTTGCTTATCAGGTTGTTGTTGGTTCAACCCAAAAGAATGCGAAGATTGTTATGAAGACCCTAATCTTTGGTTTCCAGATACTGTAACTAATGTTCAAATAGCGAATACAAACATACCCACTTGGGTTGGTCAAACATTCTATCAGTTTGGTTTATCTGTTGGTGTTTCGCCAAATGATTTTGCCATTAACGAGTTCTTTTCTGTGAAGAGAAAAGCACCAGGTACGAATCAAGAAGTTATTTACTTTTGGAATGTGAACAACCCACCCGTGTTTGATCGATTGTTTGAAGGTGAGATAATAACCTTATACAAAACAGTTGTTAACTTAAAACCAGATGTATTCGATGAATGTCTATTTACCACAGCGGAAGAGGTGAAGTCAGTATTAGATGTAAAAATTAGGAATAGGGAAGATGGTTTGATCGGTAAGCGAACAGTAGAGAAAACACTTTTCAACATACCAGCAGGGCAATATGCAACTTTCAGCTTTGAATTTGAATTTTTGGAATGTGGCGATTATGAATTCGATATTCGAATTGACCCAGAAGGTAAGTTAACTGAGACCTCTATAATAGATAATAATTTTTCGGAGACTAAGACGAATTTTGGATTTTGTTTTTGATTTCAAGCATAAATCAATTAAGAATCGCTAAAAAAATAAATAGAAACCGGTTATTTTTTTTTAGTTTTAGAAACCTCCCCTTCCAGTTTATAAAATAGAATACACATGAATAGGTATTTTTCTATTGATATAATTAATCAAAATTTTTAACCATAACTAAACCATTTGAATTATGCATGAAAATTTAAAGTATACTGTAAGACTCGATAGTTCGATTACAGAGTGCGCGGACATTAAAGATACTGAATCATTAGGAATCAAAGATTGGCAACCTATTTTTGCAGATCAGGAATATGGTACATTTTATTTCCTGTATGCTAAGTTATTAGGTGAGAAAGAAGAAGATGGTAATAGTTTTACAGTTCAAAAAATACAATTGTATTTGCAGAATTTCGAGGGAGAAGTCACCATTGGACTAAAGGGTAAAGCTTACTTTTATTCACAGGAATTAGATTTTGCAGATGTGGACCCAAGATATCCGGGGAGAAAACAATACGGACTTTTTATTATTTTACAGGGGTTTAATAATACGATAACAACCGTTGCACAAAGTGATATAGTTTTCCCTAATGCTGATCAAGGCTGGACAGAGAATCCTGAAATAAATAACGGGGACGTTTTGGTAACTAGAGTATTTTTTCAACCGATAGACCCATCGCTAAGATTATCCCCGAATACTGCAAACCCGTTAGTTCTAGATCGTTTGTTTCAAGCTAGAGATGGAGACTCTATAGTTGAAATTGAGAGACAAAGCAGAGAAGAAATAGATAAGTTGCACAAATGCGGAATAATTTCGCAACAGGATTACGATGAAATATTTGATGGAATACCAGTAAATTTTGTAAAAATTAAGGGTATAAGGCGCAGGTGCTCGCCAATTATAAGTTTTTTGAAAGTAGAAAATTTTAAAACTCCAGATGTTCAAGAGAATCAGGTTAAAGGTGATTAAGTAATTCTATAATAATCAAATAAAAATTAATCATTATCCAATTAAATATTTTAAAGTTTGAGGTGTAAAATCACTTACCTAGTCTTATGTCTTGTAACATTTTGTAGTGCACAGTCAAAATATGAAATAATTGATTATTTAAGACATAGCGAGTTTCATAAAGCCTCCGATGCTTTAAAAACCTCTAAAACGCTCCAAAATGGCACAAAATATCTTTTGAAATTTCAAGTTGACCTTTACAAAAGTTTTAATAGTATTGAACTTGATAAATACTTTATAGAAGAATCTAACCTATCAAATGATTTAAAATCATTTGATAGGTTTTATTATCATATGGCAACAGGTGATACGTTCTTTTTCAATTACCCCAATAAAGATATTGAGGCTATCTCTAGTTATAAAAGCGCTTTAAATGAGGCGACTTCCAAGAATGATAGCATATTGATATGCGAGGCACTAAAAAAAATACTCTTCGTACATCGAATCTCATTCCTAGTTGATAATTCTACGTACGAGGAGTATTTAAAGATGTATAAGAAATATGCTTATGACGCACTAGAGGAAACATATCTAAATTATTATGACTTGAGTTTTAAGTTTAAAAACTTTTACGTCAAAAAATGGGATAAAAATATTGAGTTTTATTTGTTAGAAAAATCAACGGATATAGGTACTCCTCCTTACCTTAAAGGGAAAATTAAACAATTGGTGGGCTTTTATTACGAAATGATTGGTGAGTTTTCTAGATCAGAAAAGTTATACGATGAAGTATTAGTTCTTTTTGAGGGTTTAAATTTCGACTATGTAGCATACGACCGAAAAACGACTTTAATTTATAAAGCAATTCTAGAAGTTAATAGAGAGAAACCTGAAAAAGCTATTTATTATTTGAATCAAGCAAAATCAGACAAAACTGATAAGCTTTTTACAATAAATAGAATGTATATTGATTATTGGGCCTCTCAAGCAAATTATAAATTAGCAAATTATAAAGCAGCGTATGATTACAATTCTAGCTATGAGTATTTAAGAGATAGTTTGAATGAGTTTAAATACTCCACAATTTTAACAGAGTTAGAAACCAAATACCAAACTACTGAAAAAGAAAAACAAATACTTGTCGAACAACAAAAGAAAAAGCAAAACAGAAATATAGCATTAACACTTGGTGGGCTATTATTATTTGGAAGCCTGATTTTTTACCTAGTTCAAAAAAATACTACCAAAAAACGCAAACTTGCCGAACAACAACAATTGTTAGAACAGCAAAAAGTAGCGACGCTTTTAAAAGAACAAGAACTTTCTAGTATTGACGCCATGATCGCAGGTCAAGAAAAAGAACGAACCAAAGTTGCCAATGAACTTCATGATGATTTGGGTAGTTTGATGGCAACGGTAAAACTACATTTTGATAATGTTAAGGTTGATCAAAAGGATCCTGCACTAATAAATGCTCAGAAATTATTAGATGAAGCCTATCAAAAAATTCGTGGTATGGCTCATTCGAAGAATTCTGGAGTAATGGCGAATCAGGGTCTGCTACCAGCAGTTAAGAAAATGGCCAAAACTATAAATGAAACTAATTCTTTAAAAGTAACTGTTGAAGATTTTGGTTTAGGTGAACGAATGGAAAATTCATTAGAACTCACCATTTTCAGAATCATTCAAGAATTGATAGCAAATATCATTAAGCATTCAAAAGCGCATACCGCAACTATTCAATTTACACAGCATGAAGATAGGCTCAATATTATTGTAGAAGATAATGGCGGAGGCTTTGATATGGCGGCTGTAATGCGCAGTCAAAATGGTATGGGCTTAGGTACTATTGAAAAACGAATAGAACATTTAGAAGGCACTTTTACTGTTGATAGCGTAATTGGAAAAGGCACTTCCATTTTAATTGATATACCCATATGATAACAGTAGCTATAGCAGAAGATCATCAGGCCCTAATTGATGGTATTCAATCGTATTTAGAATACGAAGAAGATATTACCATTGTAGGTCATGCGAATGATGGTGAACAATTATTAGCACTCATAGAAAAGCGACCTACTAATATCGTGCTTTGTGACATACGTATGCCTAAAGTAGATGGTATTGCTGCGGCTAAAGTGATTCAAAAGAAGTTTCCTGACACTAAAGTTATTGCTTTTACCATGTTTGATCAAGAAGATGCTGTTCGCCAAATGCTTGATGCCGGAGCAGTAGGTTATATTTTAAAGAATTCATCGTTAAAAGTAGTCTTAGAGGCCATACGGTCAGTAGCCCAGGGCAAAACGTATTTTGATAATAAAATTCATTTACCAACTGGGGAAAAGAATACATCAAAAAGTGTGCTGTCCACACGTGAAAAAGAAATATTGGTGCTGATTGGCCGTGGTAGTACCTCTCATGAAATTGCCGATCAGTTATTTATTGGTAAAAGTACGGTTGATACCCATCGTAAAAATATGATTCGAAAGTTGGGTTTGAGTGGAGCGGGGGAGTTGTTGCGCTATGCTTTGGAGAAGAAGTATGACTTTTAGTATATAAATACCTATGAATGGGGATTTGTTTAAACTCGGTTAAATACTAGATTTAAATTATTAATTAATTCTGCGATATGAAAGCAATAATCACAAGTCTGTTTGCAATTTTTATGGCGAACTTAGTATGGTGTCAAAATAATGATACGGAAGAGGTCAAGCGATTAAAAGAATCAATTGAATTGTTGAACCTTCACAAGCAGGCAAAAGATATGGAAATTCAAAGTTTAAAAACTTCTTTTAAATCTTTAAAATTATCTGATGGTAATTATTATACGCCAAACTACTATACCATCAATATTGATTTTTTAGCGCCTTCCCCTACAATTAGCCTACCTAAAGACATAAAGCCTGGTGATTTTTATCAAATTGAAATAGAGAACATCAATCTGAATTTATGGAATATCGACTATGATAGTAATGATACTACATTGACCAAACCTATGAAAACGCCGACTTTTGAAGATATCAGTTTAGGAAACTTAACCAGCTTAGTAGGTAGTTTTAATACACTATCTACATTTAGTACTATTGGAGTTCAGGAATTGAGTAATCCTGAAATTAGACAATTAAATGACAATTCAGCTACCCGATCAAGCTGTTCGGATTTTATTGATGACATCAGCGGGTATCCCATTAAAGCCTTGGGTCTTTTTACACCTCAGTTAGAAACAGTAAAGAAAAAATATGACAAGTTGTTATTCAACATTAAGATGTATGAGCTCAATCTTCTTAAGCAACTACCCGAAAAACAAACTTTTTACCACTTTGAAAACGTCTTAAGGGATGTTATTGAAATAAAGAAAAGCTTGAATGAAACGGAACAACTAGTACGCGAAATAAAAAAGCCCTATGATTCTATTACTTCTATTAAAGCGAATGTTGCCTGTATGGAAAAAAACAAACCATTAAAAGAACTGCATCTTAAACACCTGACAATCTACAATACTTTCTTTTCAAAAATCAATGAGATACTTGATCAGCTTACTACTGAGAAAGTAATGACCCTGATAAAGAATGTCCATTTTTTAAATAATGGGGTAAATAAATATACCACGCTACCTATTCAATTTAAAGGTGAGAAAGAATCCGTTGAATTAACTTTCAATCCTAAAAAAGATTTATTCAATCTTCAAAAAAGAAAATTGGAGTTCTCATTTCCTGAACCTAATACTAGGAATTATTGGTCATTGGGTGCGTCCTTTTATGGCGCATCATTAAAAAATGAGCAGTATAGTGTTGTAGGCTCCATAATTAATGATTCTACTTCTACTTATACCGTTGTTAAAGAAGAAACCGATAAAGTTGAATTAGGAATAGCATCGCTATTAAGGTTTGGCACAAAAATAAAAGGTCAAAAGAATTTGGGATTTCATGGTAGTTTTGGCCCTGGAGTTAATATTGGTGAAAACTTAAGACCAAGATTGCTTTTCGGTTTAGGTATTTCAAAAGGAAACAAACACAGTATTGCAGTTGACATAGGCGGTATTGCTGGTTATGTAGACGTAAAAAGTAAAACGGTCGAAATAGGAACTCAGTATTTAATAAAGCCTGAAACATTGACTACAACTCGACTTAAATGGGGTGGTTTTCTAGCAGTAGGCTACCTATTTCGATTATAATGAATTATACATTATACTACCATATTTCTTATGGATTATGCCAAAACTAAGCTGCTATTTCACTAAAATTTTATTGTTTTTTAGCAAGTCTAAATGATCCAAATCTGAAGATAGATATGAACTTATGATACTCGTATCGACCCTTTACAAAAAGCGGATTTTGTAAAGAGTTTAACTTTTTGAATTAGACTTCATGGAATTCAACCAGTAATTCAAATCTATGTTCAATGGGTGTAATGTAAAGAGTGTTAGAAATATGCGGATTGTTGATGCTCTTATTGACGCCTTTTGCATTAAATTTTATCTGGTTCAATTGGAGCATACTTCTTGATAAATGAATTGTATTTATTAATAAGAATTTCACGGAGTTTTGAAACTACGCTACTAAATAAATGTTTATCTGAAACTTCAAAAACCTCTTCTCTAAGACTATTTAAAACTTCACCAGTAATTTTATAGCAGTATGGCGAAGGTCAAATTTTGAAAGAAAATTTAGGACAAGATCAGCTTATTGAGAAGTTATATACATTTAACCCGTATCTATCTATAACTTTTCGTTTTGGCGCAGCACCATTCAAAGGTGCTGAATCAGTACCTGCTAATGATAAAGACGATTGAATCATAACCAGATAATTAATTATCAATATTTTCCCTAATTTGTAGCCAACACCCAACACCCAATGTGCTACACCACCCGCCTAGTACGAAAAGCCAAAGAACTCGAAAAGTATTACGAGCGCGATCGGGTATTCGGAGAATTGCCCGAAGATCAAGAGTTGGTTTATAATGCGGTGAGCGGATTTGCGCATCCGAATATGTGGATCATTGCTCAGGAAAAACCCAATAATTTTATTCCGGTGAAATGGGGACTCATTCCACATTATAAGTTGGGGGCAGAAGCGGAGGCTTATTATAAAGAGAGTATTCGCTATGGTTCGGGGCTCAATGCGAAATCGGAGAAATTGTTTGAATCAAATCATTATAAACATAGTGCGCTGAAAAGAAGGTGTGTGATTCCTGTAGATGGATTTTTCGAACCACACACGGCAAAAAAGAATGGGAAAGATTTCAAAATTCCCTTTTATTTTAAGCGTAAAAATGATGCTCCTGTGCACTTGGCGGGCATTTACACGGTTACGAGTGACAAGCTGGTCACTTTTAGTATTTTGACAAAAGCAGCTACGCCGCTTTTTGCTAAAATCCATAATCTTAAAAACCGGAGACCGGTGCTGCTTGATGATGAACAATTAGATGCGTGGTTGAGCAATGATTTAGATGAGGCTGCTGTAAACGAGCTCATCGCTAATGATATGGCTGATGAACTATTGAAGACCTATCCTATAAGTAAAGATCTGTATAAGCGCAGCGGAGAAGGTGATCGGGAGGATATAATTGAACAGCTTGATTATGCCGAATTGGACATCGAGTATTAAAGTCCGAAGTACTTTAGATAAAAGAAATCTTATTTAACCGTATCCTTCACCACTTTATTTAGCGCATTGAATTCGTTTTTTAGATAGTAAAGTCCGTCGAGGGACTGAAAGTATTTTGAAATGGCGACGCCTTTATTATTATCGGCTAATTCTTCCGATTTATTAAAGCGTTTTACTTCAGCATATAGTCCAGATGGTAATAGTTCATATTCGTAAATGGCTGTTCCGGTTTCGTCTTCAACTAAATCTAAATTTTGGTCGTAGCGAGATGATTTTGAAACTTCCCCCATGGAACCCCATTGGTAGGCAATTTTGTGATATCCGTCAGGACCCATAACCGGCTTCTTATTTTTATCATAAAAGGCATAGGTCTTTTGATGACCCAATTCATTGAGTTTAGATTTTTTAATGGCTATGCCCTCATCATCATTAGTGAAGCGGTCATTTTCATCGAAATAATGAATTGCGACGATGCGCTGACGTTTATTATACATGGTGCGAATGGCGCTAATGCCATCTTCATTTTTTACCAGTTTGTTCGCTGCGTTGTAATATGCAGTTCGAGTTAAATTACCAAACTTGTTGTACGTGTATTTTCGAACAGCAGCGCCATTTAATAGCTTTCCGTTAACACCATAATCACGTTGTTCAGAATCTAGTCCGTTTTTGTTGACGGTAATTTCCGTTTTAAAAAT
>CALLIG010000149.1 GCA_938009735.1 uncultured Flavobacteriaceae bacterium | reverse complement strand
GGTATCTACTCCCGTTTTAGATAATGGACTTGTAAAGCTCTTAGAGAAGAATTTTAAGTAATTATCATAGATATCATAGCTCTGATATAAATCCTTTACAAAAGCTATAATAGCTTGGTTATTCTCAAATCCAGAATTTTTTGTCCCAAGTATTTCCTCCTTTTCGGCCTTAATAACATTATCCCCTTTTACTTTGGAAAATGATTCGGTTAAAAATATAGGTAAGTAGGTTTTACCAGTAATCCTAGAAGTATCCAAATCTTGAAAAACAAACTCCAAACCTTTAAAGACTTTGTTCTTTATTAAAGAACTATCTATAGTATTTAAATCAAATTCTACCTTTTCATATTTATCAAAAGCGTATTGATCAAATTGTCTAACACCATTCTGTCTTTTCTTAGCCCAGATTTTCTTAAGGATATCAACCGCAGGGTTATTCTTTTTGGATTGCTTACCGGCTATTAATAATATTTCATTTAACTGTTCCGTAGCTTCTAGCAACGTTATGGTCATATCATAAGTTACTTTACTTACCAAGCGAACTTCTTGATTCTCAAAACCTATAAAAGAAAAAACCAATAACTCATGCAGATTATCCGACTCCATATAGAAGCGACCATTATCATTAGTTATAGTTCCTTCTGTAGAATTTTTAAAAAGCACATTGGCAAAAGCTACAGGTTCACCTGCCTCATCCAAGACAATACCACTTACTTTTGTCTGTGCGGAAATGAACCAAAAACTAAAGAATAAAATTAAAAATAAGGCTTGTTTCATAACTCTTCTTAGGAACACCTAGTAACAAATAACGTACCAATAAAAAAGCTTCCTCAACCTTGGTCGACGAAGCTCAGTTATTTTTACAAAAAAATATTATTTATACATCACCTTTTTAACAGCCTTAATCACATCAGTATGGTTTGGCAACCATTCTGCAAGTAACACGGGTGAATAAGGTGCCGGCGTATCAGCCGTATTTATTTTTACTATTGGAGCATCTAAATAATCAAATGCATGTGCTTGTACATGATACGTAATTTCAGTGGCTACGTTTCCAAACGGCCATGCTTCCTCTAGTATTACTAAACGATTAGTTTTCTTAACAGAAGTTAGAATCGCTTCGTAATCCAGTGGTTTTACGGTTCTTAAATCTATGATTTCACAACTAATCCCTTCTTTTTCTAGCTCGTCTGCAGCTTTATCCGCATCCTTTATTATCTTACCAAAGGAAACAATAGTAACATCAGAACCTACTCTTCGTATATCTGCAACACCTAATGGTATCGTATAATCTCCTTCTGGCACTTCTCCTTTGTCACCGTACATTTGCTCAGACTCCATAAAAATAACCGGATCATCATCACGAATTGCAGCTTTCAATAAACCTTTTGCATCCGCTGGATTTGATGGAACAACAACTTTTAGACCGGGGCAGTTTGCATACCAGCTCTCAAAAGCCTGTGAATGGGTTGCCCCTAGCTGACCAGCAGAACCTGTCGGGCCTCTAAAAACTATAGGACATGGAAACTGACCACCAGACATTTGTCTTATTTTGGCAGCATTATTGACAATTTGATCAATACCAACCATTGCAAAATTGAAGGTCATAAATTCAATAATAGGTCGGTTACCTGTCATTGTAGAACCTACACCTATACCTGCAAAGCCAAGTTCAGAAATGGGAGTGTCGATAACTCTTTTAGCGCCAAACTCATCAAGCATTCCTTTAGAAGCTTTGTAAGCCCCATTGTATTCCGCTACCTCTTCGCCCATTAAGTAAATGGACTCATCATTTCTCATCTCTTCTGACATCGCCTCACAAATGGCTTGTCTAAACTGTAATGTCTTCATATTGTATGTTTCTTTATTACATCAAAAACGCATGCAAAAATATGAAATTATATATCAAATAACTGCTGCCTTAAATCAAAATAAGTTATAAAATTTACTATGCATGCATAGTAAATTCGAAATTTAATACTTATCTTTACGAAGTCATTTTAAAGACCTTAATAGATGAAAATATTAGTTTGCATAAGTAATGTGCCGGATACCACATCCAAAATAAATTTTACCGATGGTGATACTAAATTTGACTCCAACGGAGTGCAGTTTGTTATCAACCCAAATGATGAATTTGGTTTAACACGCGCAATGTGGTTTAAAGAAAAACAAGGCGCTACAGTTCATGTGGCGAATGTTGGCTTGGCTACAACAGAACCTACCATAAGAAAAGCGTTGGCAATTGGCGCTGATGAAGCTATTCGTATCAATGCAGAACCAACTGATGGCTTTTTTGTTGCTCAACAATTAGCAGAAGTTGTAAAAAACGGTGGATATGACCTCGTAATTGCTGGTAGAGAATCAATCGACTATAATGGCGGTATGGTACCAGGTATTTTGGCAACTTTATTAGATATGAACTTTGTAAACACATGTGTTAGTCTAGAAGTTGATGGAACAAACGCTACCGCAATGCGAGAAATAGATGGTGGTAAAGAAAAAATAGCTACAAGTCTACCTTTAATCATTGGCGGACAAAAAGGTTTGGTTGAAGAAAGTGATTTAAGAATTCCAAACATGCGTGGCATTATGATGGCTAGAAAAAAAGCCTTGAATGTTGTCGAACCTGTTGATGCAAGCAAAGCAACTCAAGACACCAAATTTGAAAAACCAGAAGCAAAAGGCGCAGTAAAATTGGTTGACAATGTCGATGATTTAATTAACCTTCTTCATAACGAGGCGAAAGCAATTTAAAAAAAGAATTATGTCAGTATTAGTATATACAGAATCAGAAAACGGAAAATTCAAAAAGAATGCTTTTGAAGTTGCATCTTATGCCGCTGCTGTTGCAAAGCAAATGGACACTTCAGTAACGGCAATTTCTTTCAACGCTTCAGAAAATGAAAGCTTAGGAACATATGGCGTTTCAAAAGTATTGAATGTTTCTAATGAAAATTTAAAAACATTCAACGCCAAAGCTTTTGCAAATGCTATAAGTGAAGCCGTTGCAAAGGAAAGTGCAAGTGTAATTATTGTTAGCTCAAGCACAGATACTAAATTTCTAGCTCCTTTAATGTCAGGAAAATTACAAGCAGGCTACGTACCAAATGTAGTTGCCGCCCCTGAAAGTACCAGTCCGTTTACTGTGAAGCGTACTGCTTTCAGTAACAAAGGTTTTGCACAGACGCAAATCAACTCAGATATTAAAGTAATAGGCGTTTCTAACAACGCTTTTGGCGCGCATGAAAATGCAACCGCAGTTTCTGTTGAAAATTTTAGTCCGTCATTAAGTGATGCAGATTTTACAACGAAGTCTATTGAAGTAGATAAAGTGGTTGGTAAAGCAACTATTGCCGACGCTGATATTGTTGTTTCTGCAGGAAGAGGTTTAAAAGGACCAGAAAACTGGGGAATGATAGAAGAATTAGCAGATGTTTTAGGTGCAGCGACCGCCTGTTCAAAACCAGTTTCTGACTTAGGATGGAGACCACACGGAGAACACGTAGGTCAAACAGGAAAACCTGTGGCCAGCAACTTATATATTGCTATTGGTATTTCAGGAGCCATTCAACATTTAGCAGGAGTAAGCTCTTCTAAAGTAAAAGTAGTTATCAATACAGACCCTGAAGCACCTTTCTTTAAAGCAGCTGATTATGGTATTGTTGGTGATGCCTTCGAAGTTGTACCACAGCTTATCGAAAAATTAAAAGAATTTAAAGCGCAAAACGCTTAATTTTTGTTAATTTGCCCCATCAAAAGAGGGCTGTTCAAACACATTGGTCAACCCTTTTTGTTTGATCAGCCCTTTTCTTAGCTTTAAAATGTCTTATGAGTCTTGTACGATTAAAAATAAAAGGAATATCCTATAGCCAAACTCAGAATGGAGCCTATGCTCTTATTTTGAATGAAGTTGATGGTGACCGTAAGCTTCCGATCGTAATTGGAGCTTTTGAGGCACAGTCGATTGCAATTGCTTTAGAGAAGGAGATTAAACCTCCTCGCCCATTAACACATGATCTTTTTAAGAACTTTTCAGATCGGTTCGATATAGTGATCAAGCAAGTCATAATTCATAAACTTGTAGATGGTGTTTTTTATTCGAGTATTATTTGCGAACGCGATAAAATTGAAGAAATAATTGATGCAAGAACCAGCGATGCAATAGCATTAGCCTTGCGTTTTAGCGCCCCTATCTTCACATATAAGACCATTTTAGACAAAGCAGGCATATTCTTGAAATTCTCCTCAAAAGACAAAGAAGAGAGCGATGATAGCATTATGGTTGATGAAATCTTACAAGAAGGCGCTACGGTTGAGATTGAACAAGGAGCTACTGATGGGTATACTGAATTAACCATCGATGAACTCAATAAAGAACTCGATAAAGCTGTAGCTAACGAAGACTACGAAAAAGCAGCCAAACTAAGAGACGAAATTTCCAAGCGAAATTAACTAACTAACAAGCAAGTGTTTATGAAAACCAAACTGTGGATTCTTATTCTTGCGTTATTTATAACTTTTCCAACATTTGCTCAAGAAGTTAGCGTTCCAGTAATCGAAACTGCAATTGAAACCTCTACAAGTGTTGAGGAGATAGTTCCTAACGAAGGTTTCACTCTACATAGTCTTTGGCGAGGCATTCTTGGAA
>CALLIG010000148.1 GCA_938009735.1 uncultured Flavobacteriaceae bacterium | reverse complement strand
TTTATCCCAACTTTCTTTAAGCGTCCAAAGTGCCAATTGCATCTTATCGGTATTCGCTAGAAAATCGGCAATTTCACTTACCGATTTCCCTTCCGTATAGACCAACTCCAAATAATCTTCAATAAGAGCAATTGGATTATCGCCATTTGCAAAAGCTTGCTCCACGAGTTCATGTAACTGGATATAAATAGCTGCTTCATGGTCTTCATAACGTGTAAAAGGTTTCGTGTTGGTGACAATAAAAAGTTTGGTTGTTTTATCGTTTGGCATTAATTGATTGTTGAAATAAATCATTGTATTTGTGCTATTTTAAGTTGTTTGATTAGTGAGTCAATATTTGGTTTAATATGAAGCTTCACTTCCTCCCACAGGTCTTCAAAAGTCTCCACCATATTTTCTAAATGCGGTTGTTCGGATTTATTCGGTGCTACCCCTGAAGGTTTATATTTACGTCCACCAATAAGAATAAGCATCGTTTTAGTGACTGCTCCTTGCTTATTATATAGTCTATAGCTATTCATGTTTATGATATCATCTACTAGGTAATGACGATACAGCCAATTGAAGAATGGTCGGTATTTAGCAAACAGACCATCTTCACCATAATACACATGACCCATAATGATGATTGCTGCTTTACCATCATCTTTCATGGTCTGCAAAGCCAGTCCAGCCATTAAATGTTCTAACCTAATATGATTAGCTATTCCTCGCTGTTTATTAAAGTACTTATTAGCGATGCGTTCTTTGTCAAACTTAGAAGCCTCCCACTTGGCAAAAGGAGGATTAGTGACCACTACATCGTGCACCTTGTGCATCATTTCAGGAAAAGGTTCTGCAGCATTTTCAGAAGTGATTCTTCCAAAGTTTTGGTACTTTAAAGATTGCTTTCGACTTTTATCTATTTCGTTTACATGAGTGATTCTAGGATTAGCTCCAACTAGCAATAATCCATTACCTGCACTAGGCTCAAAAATAAACTCCGCTTCATCCATCCCTGTATATTGTGCTACAATAGCTCCAATAGGACAAGGAGTAGAATATTGTTTGTAGAGTTCCTTACTACTATCAGAATAAGCGTAGGTTGGCTGTACATTATTCCAGAACTGCACCATTTTGTTAAGGCGATTTTCAAAAGCAATGGGTTCTTTATACAGCATTTTATACCACAAGAGCCAACTCAATTCTACTGCTTCCCATAAAGCGCCCAAACTTGGTGCTCCCGTTTCTTCTTTTAACGCTTCAATCTTCTTTTTTGACAAACGTTGTGCATCTGAATAGCTAGTATGCATTACAGCAATTACTCTATCTATATAATCTGCTTTGGTTTTGAGCTTTTTTGAAGTTTGTTTTTTGGGTATTGACAATTCAGCTACCCTATATTCATCCTCAACATCTTTATTTAAATAGTCTTGAATTACTGTTTTTGAGATTTCTAAGCGACTAATTTGCCATTCAATTTCACTGTACCCTTCTTTGGATAATTTATCTGATTTCGGTTTTCCTGTTTTAGGATTTATTAAGTCTTGTCGTTTTTCCACAAGCTCCAATAACATCTCATCAATAATAGCAATTCCCTTTGAAGGTTCTGCAATCGGACGAGCATGCTCCACTACTGCCCACCATTTATGTGAATCTTCGTCAGTTCCAATTTCTGAACCAAGAGGTTGTACACTTCGGTAACCAGTATGAATATTTACATAGGGATAATCTAACGCTGTAGGATAACCAATCTCTTGAAAGGCTTCTGGTCCACGACTTTCCCATTCTTGCAATAAGGCTGAACGATTTACTTGCATCCCATAATCTTTAGGGTGCGCCATTTGAGATAATTGAAATAACTCCAAACCGGATGCTTTATTCAAATTATCATCAGTGATTTTATACAAATGTGGAAACTTAAATTTTATAAAGTTTCCATCACCTAAATTAAGACCTCCTGACTGAAAGGGTTCACCTGCTTTACTAGGAACCAACACATTTTTTACAATATGGTCTCTGGAGAAAATATCTTTTGAAATGGATTTGACACCCGATAGAAGTTGTTTTTCTTGAAAAGGAATCAGTGCTTCCCCTTTAGCGATGACTAATTTATTAAAAGCTGTAATTGATGGATTCTTTATAGTATCATCCAAATCATAAGCCCAGTTTTTGAAATTCTCAACGGCAATATCAATTAGCTTTTGTGCTTCTAATATATCCGTTTGTTCAAGCGCCTCCTCTAAATCAAAAAGTGTCGTACCGATGATGATTTCTGATTCTCCACTTGCTTTTTCTTCGAGTTGTAATAGTTCACTTATAACTTCATTTAAAGCAGTACGTAACTGACTAATTTCTGAAACTTCTTCAATTGGCTTAGCTGGTAGTTTAGTTTCTTGTGATTCTTCTATTGCTTCAACTACCTCTGAGACTTCTTTTGTATCTGGAATCACTTTTGCATTAGAAACACCTGTAATAATTTTTCCTTCTTTAAAAAGCTTACGCGCTTTTTGTTTGTAGTTTCTTGGATAGACTGCAAGATTTTTGAAGGCATCTCCAAAAGTCGCTATTGCAAACTCAGTCGCAATTTCAGTTACAATTTTCTTATAAGAATCAAATACAACATAACTCGCTTGCTGTACTTTTTTATCTCCTTTAAAGTGGATAGTAACTACACTAAATTTGTTTTCGTTTATGTTTTCTAAAGTAGCTTCAAAAGAGGGACTCACTTTTGTTACTTCCCAATCTCCATCTGTAGCAAAGGCTTCTTTTAAAGAAGTAGCGAAGTTCACATAGGCTAAATGTTTTTCAGCATGCCACTTTTTGGAATTAGTAGGAGAGACTTTAAATCCCAATCGCTTTAAATACACCCCTAAATCACTTGGGAATTCACCCATAAAGAAAAGCTCTATTTCATTCTTTTTATTATTGTAGGCAATTGTTACTTTCATCTAAATTCCTTAGCAATCAGAACTCCTTCTTAAAGAAGGAGTTTTGATTGAGTTCTGAATAAAAGTAAATTTTGCCTTTAAAAAACTTTAAGTGAGGAATCGTACTTTACTACAAAACATGTGAAGAATTCAAGAAGTCTTTTCAATTTTTCAATTTAAATTTTTCAACTGTTGAAAGTAAGTTTGATTGAGCCAAATACTTTCATCTCCCACAGCAATGAATTTATACTTTGCTCTAGTTAAAGCTACATTAAGAATATTAGGTTTTTGAGAAGCCCATGTTGCGGCTCCTCTTGTGCGGTCGTCTAATCCTAAGCACAAAATCACACCATCAGCTTGTTTACCTTGAAAAGTATGAATAGTACCCACACGACTATTAATCCATTTACTAAATGCTGCTTTACTTTCAGTGGGACTTTTTCCTTCGTATTGATAAGGAATACTTTCCTTTAAAAACTTACGCAATTCTTGACTGATTTCTTTAAAGGGAGTAATTACATATACATCAGGAAGTTTTTCTCCAGCATTAATTTCTTCGACTAATATATTACCAACTACCGTTGCTTGCTCTTTAGTAAAATGTTTATTCTCTACATTACCCTTGACATGAATAAATTCAGTTTTAAACTTCAACGGTAATTCTTTTGGCTGGTGAGTAGATAAAAACATACTGTTATCATAGGCAATACTATTGGATATAGAAAACATAGGATCTATGCAACGTCTATGAACTCTCAATGGTGAGCCTATCCAAAGATCCTCCCCTTTACTATCACATAAAAACATTCCGTAGGTATTCACTCGATCTGAGACTGTTTGAACGGAGAGCTCTGAATCAATCTGCAGACTGTTAAACGAAAAATACTTACGCACATTATCAATAATCACATCAGAAATGGTAACCACGGGTTCAATTTGAAAAGGATCTCCGACAACTACTACATTTTTAGACCTCCATATAGCTCCTGCTGCTGCTTGTGGTATAGCCTGCCCTGCTTCATCAATAAATAACCATGGAAGTGTTTCCGCTTCGAGCTTTGCAAACATTTTTTGAACGGAGGCAAAAGTGGAAGAAATTACAGGAACTACCATGAAAAACGTATTCCATAAGTTTTCAACTTCTTTACTCGATGGTTGTACTTTCTTATTCATTAAATCAATCCATGCTGAAATACTTTTGACAATCATATTGTCTGTTCTATTAGCGGTAAGCAAAAAAGTTTCTTGTAATTTTAAGGATAAAATAAAAAGTTCCGATTGTAATTCTTGAAGCTTTGTAGAATACCATGGGCAACTATTTTGTACTTCTTTAGATTCTGTATTGCCCCAAAAGGCAGCATCAGCATAATTAGCCCCTAACTCTATTTTGGCCTGTTGTACAAGCTCATTTTCTCGATTACACTTTGCTTGTTCTTCCGCTATCGTTACTTTTCTTTCATTTTTAGCTTTTAAATCCAACTCAATAGTTTGGATCATTTCCCTTAATACCTCCAAGTCCACTTTTGATTGCCTTTGCTCTTCGAAAACATTAGCCAAGTTATTCTTATAAGCATTCCTTGAATTGCTACTCAACCAATATTCAAAAAATGATGGTTTAGTTGATTGTACTAACGCTATTCTAGTCCAATATTTTTCGAGCTTTTCTTCAAGTATTGAGAATTTATTTTTAGCTTTTAATTGTGCACTTTCTAACTTTAATAGCTCTTCGTCTATGGCTTGTAATTCTTGTATTGATAATTCAACTTCATCCAATAATTCTTGATGAATACTACTCCTCTTACGAACTTCTTCAAGTCTGTCCTTTTCTTGGGTAACTTCTGCTAGTTTAGCATCAAACTCTTCAACAATCGTTTTCCAGGGCTTTGTAGCTGTTATCGTATTACTCTTTAAAAATGACTGTAGTCCAACTATATTTGCTTTTCCTTCTTCCCACAAAATCCAATGCTTCTTAATAAAATTATTAGTGTTTTTTTTACTACCCAAAACAGCGGAAATAACACCCCAATTTTTTTCATTGCTTACATCATGAGCAGTTTGCTTGAAATACTCAATTTCATCAGCATACAAACCTACCTCCGTTTTCAAAGGCAGTTCTTCCGTAATATTTTGAACCGCTCCATTATTGGAAGACGCAATAACAATACCTCCTATATTTAAATCATCTTTTGGTCTTCGTATTTTGTGTTTAAAATTGCTCTCATTGGTTATGCTTTCTTCTTCAATAAAAGCATCTTCTGGCTTTTTATATGTAGCTAAACGCTTAGCTCTTTCTACTAATATACCAGCTATTGCATGACGTAACAAGGTAGTTTTCCCTGTACCTGGAGGACCATTAACCGAAAATAATTTATCTGTATCTGTGGACGATTTTTGTCTGGCATTTTCAACAATTCTATTGACCGCAAATTGTTGCATGAGATTCAGTGAATACTCTGAAGGCCAACAACCATCTGGATATTGACTTGGACGTAACTTATCTTTAAGCGCATCAAGGTCTTCCTTTAAATCTTTACGCTCATTCAAATCATTTAAATTTCCTCTTAAATAACTCGTAAAAGCTGAAGAAGGATGCGCTGTATTTTTAGAGTTTATGATTTTCTCCAAATCTTTAGTATAAAAACTATTAAGTATACTACAGGAACTTTTAATCTCTCGTTTTTGTTTTTGATCCTTAAGAATAGGTGCCGATTCCTTTTGTATAAAAACTTTTGATGTTGGGATTACTGACCAACCAACAGATTCCTTTACAATACCATCTATGCTATACAAGTCTTCATTTAAAAGAACACTTCGAATTAATTTTCTTTCTCCCCCATTGTATTCATCTTCTATATCTTCTTCCTCTATAATTTCATATAAGACACTTTCTAGGGATTCAAAAATTTCATCTCGCTTTTCTGAAAAGGTCTTTTCCCACTCATCTGAAGCTATTTTCTCATTTTCTAATTGGCCCAAGGCCCAAGGCAATGATGACAAACCAAAAGTGTCCTTGATGTACCTCCCTGAAGCATCTAATTTAATTGAGGCATAACAAATATGCTCTTTCTCTTTGTTTTCATCCTTTTCTTTGGCTTCAAAAAAAGAACTCACAAAGTCTGAAACCACATTAGAACTTATAGCTCCAAAATACAACGTATAAATCGCTGTGGTCTTTTCTTCAAAATTAACTTCCTGTCCATACCATGGTTCTTGAATTGTGGTTTTTTGTTCTATAATTTTATTTCCTGTAGGTAAAGTGGAAGGGTTGAAATGTTCAAGCTTATGCCAGCAAGAAAGTAGTTTTGTGTGTTCAGACATTGTTTATATAGTAAATTCAATACGCTTTAATAAATATACAATTTATTCAATACGCTCATATTAAATCGAATAAAAACACTGGATAAACACACAAAACTATTTAAAGCGTGTTTTTAGATTAAATTAGTCACCAAATTACTACGCTTCAAATTCTTTGCTTCCCAATTTTCATAATTTTCAATATACCATTCTTCTTTTTGCTTATGACCGCTTATGTGACCGTTAAGTTTCTTAGAATTAACGAATGACTCATTACACTCTGGGCATAAGAAAGGTTGCGCTTCAAAGCGGATACCCGCTTCTATAGCAGCGGTCAATCGTAAAGCTTCAGCAGAAGCTTGCGGCAGTTGTGCTTGCTCATTGCGGTCATCCGCTTTTTCTTTATGGTAAAACAAATGACTAAAGCTGAAAATTGTCGCTGAGAGCATTACGCATATTAATATCGCACTCCAAATACTTTGAGGATAGAATTGATAGACCAAATTATGAGCTAGTGTACCTACAAAATAAGCATAGGCTGTTCTCGTCCATCCCTTAACTGTAAATATTAAAATAGCCAAGTCAATTCCCACGGCGTAACACCAACTAAACCACGGATCATTGTACTGACTGTTAATTTTAAACACATAAATCGTATGTGCTACCTGTGGAATTAATAATACTGTTAATGCTAAAATCCCAAAAGCTTCGTTTAATATAATCTTCCTCATCATTAAACGAATAAATCATAAAAACGTTCAAAATATGTATCATTGAAACCATTTATTTTATAATTATTTGACAGTAGATTACTTCTTAATTTACGACGCATTTCTGAATCTTTTAATAACGCTTCTGTTTTCGATTTCCATTCCTCCTGATTATGAACTAGTAAACCAGTTACGGCTTCTATTATATATTCTTTAGCTGGATGGAACACTGAGGCTAGTACTGGGATTCCTAAAGCAGCTATATCTAGGTAAGTCGTACTTCCTTTTAGTTTATTATATAGATTTTCTTGGGCTGGAAGTACTACCATGTCTAATTGTAATTCATTCAACTTTGTTAGACTATTCTTAAAGGGTTGCACTTTATGAATCTCACAGCCTATTTTCTTCAATAACTCTTTAACTTCTTCAAGAGTTATTGCATTACCATAGTAGACCCACTCTACTGAATCTTTATGATTTTTAAACAGATACAATACACATTCCTTAAAAGATAACAAATCAAGCTCTTCTGGTTTCACAAAACCTATTCTTACTTTATTTGTGGGTTCTTTTTGGCTTTCTATGGATACCAAATCTTGTATACGAACTTTTGACATTGCCGTGGGTATATACACAACTTCAGGAATCCCAGTCTGCTTTTCATCTTCTAATAAATTACTCAAATACAAACTCAACCTTTTGGTAGAAGTCGCTATTATATTCATTTGAGATAAATTATTCTCTAGAATAATCAAGTTATCAATATGGTATTTTTTAGACTTTGGGTAAAGCTTATTTAATGCAAAATAGTTCCTA
>CALLIG010000147.1 GCA_938009735.1 uncultured Flavobacteriaceae bacterium | reverse complement strand
TGGGGCAATTACAGCAAAGTCGATTCCTGAGAAAGAATATGAAGAATGCCTTTTAAAAGCCAAGGCTATGCGAGAAGTGCTAGAAAATATTCAGTAAAAATCACTTAACTTGAACCCAATGGAAACAACAGAATTTAAGTTCCACTTGCATGGTTGCGAAGTATTCGGATTCCATACAAAGCCACAAGAAATTAAAGGAGTAGTGGTTCTTGTACACGGATTCGGAGAACATTCAGGTCGGTATAAGCCTAATGTCATTCCTAGTCTAGTTTCTTCGAGTTTGGCCGTTGTTACTTTTGATAATGTGGGACATGGAAAATCTACTGGAAAAAGAGGACATTGCCCTAGCTTTGAAGCTTTACTTGATATTCTTAATGAAGCGATTGAAAAGGCAGTTGAGGTTTATCCGAATTTGCCAATATTCCTTTACGGACATAGTATGGGCGGTAACTTGGTGCTAAATTATGCCATGAGAAGGAAAACTAAAATAAAGGGTATTGTTGCGACTAGTCCATATTTAAGATTAGCATTTCAGCCTCCTAAATGGAAGATGTTTTTAGGGAAGTTTATGTTGAAAATTATGCCTTCAATAACATTGCCATCTGGACTTGACCCTAAAGGGATTTCTAGAATTCCTGAGGAAGTGGAAAAGTATAAGAATGACCCTTTGGTTCATGATCAAGTAAGTCCCATGTTTTCATTTCCTATTATGGATGCGGGAGAATGGGCGATTGAATACACTTCAAAATTATCCATTGAAACTTTGCTAACACATGGTACAGCTGATCAAATTATTGATCATAAAGCAACCCAAGAGTTTCATCAAAACTCAAATAATACTACTTTGAAATTATACGAAGGTGGTTTTCATGAACTTCATTATGATTTGTGTAGTGACGAAATGTTAACTGCTATTACAAGTTGGTTAAAAGAACGGTTAGTTTAATTACGATAATCTTACCTTTGTACGGTGCTAACAGAATTCAAAACACATATCAAAAACAATTTTTCAAACCTTCTTGAAAGCAAGTGTATTCTTGCATGTAGTGGAGGGCTTGATAGTGTAGTTTTAGCCCATTTATTTAATGTAGCTGGTGTAGATTTTGATATAGCGCATTGTAATTTTCAACTTAGAGGAAGTGAAAGTGATGGTGATGAGCAATTTGTTAGAACTTTAGCAATTGGTCTTACAAAAAAAATTCACGTAACTAAATTTGATACAAATAGTTACGTATTAAATAACAAAGTAAATATTCAAGTAGCAGCAAGAGAGCTAAGATACGCTTGGTTTGCTGAAATTATGCAAGAGAATGGTATTGATACGTTAGTTACTGCACATCATGCTGATGATAATTTAGAGACCTTTGTGATCAATCTTTCGCGAGGAACAGGTATTGAAGGTTTAACTGGAATCCCCGAAAAAACCGATACCATTTCAAGACCCCTATTACCTTTTTCTAGAACACAGATTCTAGAATATGCTGAGGCCGAAAATCTAACATGGAGAGAGGATAAAAGTAATAATGACACGAAGTATTTACGGAATAAGATTCGTCAAGAAATCATTCCACTTCTCAAGGAACTGCATCCTACTTTTTTAGATAATTTTAATAAGACCAGTTCTTATTTAAGTGATTCAAATCAATTGCTAAATAATCATGTAGAGCTTTTAAGGTCAAGATGTTTTGAATCTACCGCAGACGGAATTCGTATTTCTATTGCAGAATTAATGGTATTACGTCCTTTGAAAGGCTATTTACATGCCTTATTGAAAGACTATGGTTTTACAGCCTGGGATGATATTGAAAAGCTTTTAGAAGGAATAAGCGGAAAGGAAGTCCGATCGAAAACGCATCGTTTACTTAAAGACCGGGAGTATTTGTTGTTAGCGGAATTACAGCATGAAGACCACGCTCAATATGTAATACAGGAAGGTCAGTCTGAAGTGGAAATTCCTTTTTATATGGATATTACTGAAGTAGCTGAGCTAAAAGAGGTAGGTAAAAACATACTTTATCTTGATAAAGTAACGTTAAATTATCCCCTGACCGTCAGGAAATGGGAAAAAGGCGACTATTTTTATCCCTTCGGAATGTCAGGAAAGAAAAAGCTTTCCAAATATTTCAAGGATGAAAAGATCGATGTTCTATCCAAAGAAAAACAATGGTTGCTATGTTCTGGCGATGCTATAGTTTGGGTAATAGGCAAAAGGGCAGACCAACGATTTTCAGTAACAACGAAGACTAAGCAAATTTTGAAACTTACCATACACGAATGAAACAAGTACTATTAAGTTTACTATTATTTTTTAGTTTCTTATCGATTTTTGCACAAACCGATGATGAGCCATTACTTTGGTCTCAAGAGCTAAATAAAATTTCAGATACGGAATATGAATTAATCATGACAGCGAAAATCGCTGATGAATGGCATATATTTTCGCAGCATAATCCTGAAGGAGGCTCTGGACCAAGTCAACTTAAATATATTGATGTAGGTATTGCCTATGAATTAATTGGTGAGACCACAGAGAGCAAAACCGAAAAAAAGTACGAGGAAGTATTTGGGGTAGAGGAAATCTTTTTTGTTAAAGAAGCTATTTTTAAACAAAAAATTAGGCTTCTAAATAAAGATATACGTCAGATTGATGTTAATATATGGTATCAAGTATGTAAAGAAGTATGCATTCAACAAGAGCACGATTTCAAATTTGTATTAGACGGTGGTGCGGCAACAAGTACTGTAAAAACAGTTGATGCGCGTAGTTTAGCGATGAGTAATGCAATGCGATTAGATTTAAAAAACAAAGATTTACTTGTTGATAAAGCGACCGCTACAGAAGAAAAATCGGGTATTTGGAGCATTTTTGCACTTGGCTTTCTTGGTGGATTAATAGCATTGTTAACACCGTGTGTGTTTCCGATGATACCTTTAACGGTTTCCTTTTTCACAAAACAGTCCAAAACTAAATCTAAAGGAATTGCAAATGCGCTTCTATATGGTTTTTTCATTGTTTTAATCTACTTTTTATTAAGTCTACCTTTTCACATTTTTGATTCTGTCGATTCGCAAATACTCAATACCATAGCAACGAATGTTTGGCTGAACCTATTGTTTTTCGTGATTTTCGTATTCTTTGCTTTTTCATTTTTTGGGTATTATGAATTAACACTACCGAATTCATGGGCAAATAAGATGGATGAGGCTTCGACCAAAATAGGTGGCGGTATTGGCATCTTTTTTATGGCAGTAACACTAGCGATTGTCTCTTTCTCATGTACGGGACCTATTTTAGGAGGTCTCTTGGGTAGTACCGCTTTGGCGGAGGGCGATGTAGCAACAAACCTTTCTGCAGGCATGACGGGCTTCGGAGTAGCGTTAGCTTTACCTTTTGCTTTGTTCGCTTTGTTTCCAGCATGGTTGAACTCATTACCAAAGTCTGGCGGATGGATGACTACCGTAAAAGTCACCCTTGGTTTTCTTGAACTTGCGTTAGCAATGAAGTTTTTATCGAATGCAGATTTGGTAAGTAATTGGGGCATATTCAAAAGAGAGATATTTATCGGAATTTGGATTATTCTTTTTGTATTGTTGGCTTTGTATTTATTCGGTGTTTTTAAATTTCCGCATGATGGTCCAAAGCAAAAGTTATCCAATGCAAGAAAATTTGTAAGCTTATTAAGTGCAGGGTTTTCGATGTATTTGATATTTGGTTTGACCCAAGTGATAGATTTAAAGTTATTCGGATTTCTTCCTCCTGATTTTTATACCATTGCCGCTCAAGAAAATGATTGTCCTCTAGGTTTAAATTGTTTCAAAGATTACGACGAAGGGGTCGCTTATGCGAAATCAGTTAACAAACCCATTTTGCTGGATTTTACTGGCTGGGCTTGCGTGAATTGCCGTAAAATGGAAGAAAATGTATGGAGCGAAGCTGATATTTTTCCAATTCTCAAAGAAGAATATGTGCTTATTTCGTTGTATGTAGATGATCAAAAAGAACTTTTAGAAGCGCAACAGTTTGATTTTCAATACGAATCAGGCCGTGTAAAAACTATAGAAACAGTAGGGCAGAAGTGGGGTACTTTTCAAACGATTAACTTTAATGCCGCTTCTCAGCCGTATTATGTGTTGCTTTCACCAGATTTAGAAGTTTTAAATAATGCTGTTCAGTATACCGATAGAGATACTTATAAGGCATGGTTGCTAGCAGGTTTGGAAAAATTTAATCAATAATTTAAAAAGTAGACTAATAAAAAAAGCCACCTAGATAGGTGGCTTTTACATTTATATATTTTGCTTATTGCAAATTTCCTTCATTGTCGGCAACGTCACTCCCAACTACACCTGGTAGTATCGAAAGAAATGCATCATGTACCGATTGAGCACTAGAAATTTGTCCTTTTTTCTTCTGGTTAGCTGCTAATAAGTAGCCTTGTCTAGCTGCTTCTAAACGTTGATCTGGTGTACCATGATGACCTGGGCTTTCGAATCCGCAATCGCCAATATTAAAGAAAGAAGCTAGTACATCTTCAACTCTTTTCCAGTTATAAGTGCCTCCACGCTTATGAGTTAAATAATAAGCTGTTAGAAAATCAGCCTCCAACTCAGTCATACGGGTAGATTCTGGTGTGTTTATGAATGCTGGTATAGGATATTCCCAGTTACCAAAATTTTGAAATTGAATTTGGTGTCCCCACTCATGTGCAAGAATACCAGACCAAACTACTTTTGGATCTAAGCCTGTTTCAGCAAGCATTGAAACAATACCATCACCAACAACAATAATTCCACTAAAGGTTGCAAATCCGTCAGAAGCGTAAAATGGATTTTCTGGAATTTGATCACTCGTAGTATTAAAGTGCTCTGCAATTCCCAAAAGATAATTTATATCTTCAGGAGTCGCATCCGAGTAATTTTCATAGACATAACGCAGAACATTCAAATCTTCTAAGGTTGATGTATGCTGTCCTCTAACACTAATCAAATCTGGCATATCCCAGAATTTTTCAAGGCTTCTCACTCTGTTGTTTACATAACGCGTATACTCACCACTAGCGCCAAACGTATCTGTATTGATGTTATCAAAAGCAGCAATTTGATTGATGATGAAATAGTCATCAAGTATGACATCAATAGCATCAGGGTTTCCGTCCCAACTGCCTAAGAATCCATTAATTAGCGCATCATTGTAAAATGAAGTTACTGCACGAAATGGCGTATCGCCACACTCACTTGGTACGACAGCATTGAAATTGTTTTTAAATTCATGTGAATTTATTCCTGGAAGATTCCAGTTTAAATTACCGTCAATATTCTGCGGAATAGAATTGCTCGACGCTTTCGCAGAAACTGCGTTCAAATCTGATTCTGGGCCAATTAAGGTTTCTTCTTCATTGTTACAAGAAGCTAAGATAAATCCTGTGGCCAATGCAACTAGGAAAACTTTTTTCGTAATCATTTTCATAATAGTATTAGGTTTTTATGTTTGGTGTAAATTAAGTAAAAATTGTTAGAAATTTAACTTTTAATTATATACGAGTTTGAAAAATACATTTTTTGAATAGCTTTTCTAATCTGGTCTTGTATTTAATTATATCTTTCCTGAAAAATATTCAATTTGGAAAAAATTAAAAAGATTGGTCTGGTATTAATGGCTTTAGTTGGACTGTTTGCTCTTTTTCTAGGTGTTTTTACATATACTTTAACCCCTGATTATGACGGAGAAAAACAATTAACTAGCCTTTCTGAACAAGTTGATGTTTATTACGATGATTTTGGAATTCCACATATTTATGGAAAATCAGAAAAAGATGCTTTTCAAGCCTTAGGTTATGTACATGCTCAAGATCGACTTTGGCAAATGGAATTGCTTCGACGTATTGGTAGTGGTGGTTTATCAGAAGTATTTGGTGTCGATATGTTGAAAACGGATAAGTTCTTTTTATCCTTAGGAATTGATGAAAACTCAGAAAAAACAGTTGCTCAACTTGATTTAAATAGCAAAGAAATACAACTCTCTCAGGCATATTTAGACGGAATCAATCAATTCATTTCTGATGGTCCGAAACCAGTTGAATTTTATTTAACTGGTATAGAAAGAAAACCTTTTGTACTGAAAGATATTTATAACACCATGGGATACATGGCGTTTAGTTTTGCTATGGCACATAAAACGGACCCATTTCTTAGTAATCTCAAAAATAAATTAGGTGTTGAATATCTAGTAGATTTAGAAATTGATGTTGACCCCAATACTACTTGGATTAAAACCTATCAAGAACAAGCAAAAGACTCTATACAAAATACTATTACCGCTATGCTAACCGATGCTTTGGGTGAAATAGATATTCCTTTATTTGAAGGTAGTAATAGTTGGGTTATAGCCCCTGAAAAAACAAAAAATGGGCAAGTGATTTTAGCGAATGATCCACATATTGGTTTTTCGCAGCCATCAGTATGGTATGAGGCACATGTGAGCACGCCGAGTTATGAGCGCTATGGTTATCACATTGCTGGACTTCCATTCCCTTTACTAGCACATAATAGAATAAATGCTTATGGAATTACGATGTTTGAAAATGATGATGTTGATTTTTACTATGAAGAGGGGAATCCTGCAAATAAAGACCAATATAAAGGTAAAGACGGCTGGGTAGATTTTGAGAAGGTTTCTAGAATTATTAAAGTGAAGGATGCCGAAGATTATAATTTCAATTTTAAAAGAACGAACCACGGTCCCGTTTTAAATCAAATTGCAGATCAGATTACTGGTGAGCGACCGATAAGCATGTCTTGGACCTATACAAATGGCGAAAACAAGGCAATGCGTGCTATTTATGGAATAAGTTACGCGAATGATATTGCAGCATTTGAAACGGCCTTAGCAGATATTCATGCACCTGGCTTAAATATTATGTATGGTGATGCTAAAGGAAATGTAGCTTGGTGGGCAACAGCGAGATTGTATCAAATTCCGGATAGTGTCAACACAAAATTTGTCTTTGAGCCGGGTTCAGGTTTAAGTGAAGATAAGAAGTACCTTCCATTTTCTGAAAATCCACATGCGATAAATCCGCCATGGAATTATGTGTATTCAGCTAATAATCAACCTGATTCTATCGCAGGTATGAAATATCCGGGGTATTACTTGCCTGAAAACAGAGCGAAAAGAATCGTTCAACTTTTAGAACCAAAAAATGATTGGAGCAAAGAAGAAGTTGGTGAAATGATTAATGATGTTACATCTGCCGTAAATCCATCCATCTTAAAAACCTTTGGTAAATTAATAGAGGCAAAAGGTCTAACAGAGAAACAAGTCAAAGTTTTAGATCGATTGAATGCTTGGAAGGGCGATTATCCTGTTGAAAGTATTGAGGCTACAGTATTTCACAGATGGATATATTTCTATCTTAAAAATACATTTGCAGATGAATTGGGTCCAGAAATGTTCAACCAATTTGTATCCACGCATTTACATAAGCGAATAATTGCACCTTTAGCTTCGAACCCAAACTCCGTTTGGTGGGATAATATTAAAACCGAAGCCATAGTTGAAAATCAAGCAAGTATTGTTCAGGCATCCTTTTTAGATGCCCTTGCAGATTTGGAAACAAAATTGGGTAATGATATGGAAACTTGGACATGGGGTAGGGTTCATACTATAGAACATGGTCATCCGATCGGTCAAGTAGATGCGCTACGCTCCTTTTTTAATGTTGGTCCTTATCCTATAAACGGAACGCGTGAAGTAATCAATAACATGGCTTTCGGATATTCAGAAAGTGGCGAATATAAGGTGACTGGTGGACCATCAACCAGACGAGTTATTGATTTTTCAGATATTGAAAATAGCATGAGTATTATTCCAACTGGGCAATCGGGTAATCCGTTTAGCAAACACTATCAAGATCAAGCCGAAATGTTTTTAAATGGTGAGTTTAGAAAGATGATGATGAACCGTGAAGAAATTACGGCGAAAGCTGATTCTAAATTAATTTTCACTACGAAGTAGTCTAAGGTATTGTATTACAGTAGTATAGTGTAAAACCCCTCTTTTTTTCTTTTGATGCTTATTGTTTATAAAGTCTTGAAATGCCCTCAAACCTAGACTTTTATTAGTATTCAAAGATTAATTTCTTATATTCAATTGACTAATTAACTCAAATAATAGCTTTTAGCTTGTTCAACGACTTTGTCTGTGTTCTATTAATAAAGTCGTTAAAATATACCAACCTAATGAAAAATTTAATCCTTGTTTTAATTTTAGTTTTTGTTTCAAATTGGGCAATTGCTCAAAATGACACCATAAGAGTTTCTTTAGATTATACTGAAGCAAAAATTAGCGATGTGCTTCAAAGTATTGAGGAGCAAAGCTCTTATCAATTTTACTATGTCGATGCTTGGCTAGGTGATCAATTAGTTTCTGGCACATATCAAAACTCAGCAGTACAGCAGGTACTAGGGGACTTGTTTGAAAGCACCATTTTAAATTTCTACATACTCGATAATGAAAAGATTGTTTTAACTCAAAATAATATCATCTATGATGAGCTACCTAATCGATTCTTTGAAAGTTCAAAGCAAAGGGCAGAACAAATAACAGAAATAGACAATATAGGTAAAACGCTAAATCCTGTATTTTTTGCTGATGAACAACTTCCGCGGCAACTAAATATAGAAACAGTTCGCATCGGTAAAGAAACGCTTAATGATCAAAAAAGAACTTATAAGCTTTCAGGTTATGTGAAAAATGCGAAGACTGGTAGACCTATTCCTGATCTATCGTTAGTAGTAAAGAATAGAAGAATAGGAACGGTTACTGATGAGAATGGATTTTATGAAATTGATTTACCTGTCGGAGAAAACCTTTTCGAAACCAAAGCCTTGGGCATAGAATCGCAACAAAAAAGGATTCTCATTTATAATGAAGGTCAATTAGATTTTAATTTAAATGAGAGTATTGAGCAGTTAGATGAAGTTGTAGTTGAAGCAGACAAAGCCAAAAATGTTGAAGAAGAAATTACGGGCTCTACAACTATAGAATCTGAAGAAACTAAAGACATTCCAATGGTTTTGGGTGAGCGTAATATTCTATCAGTTGCGACAACCTTACCGGGTATTACCAATGCAGGTGAAGGTGCTTCAGGACTTAACGTACGTGGTGGAAAAACAGATCAGAACTTAATATTATTGGATGAAGGAGTAGTATATAATCCAACCCACTTTTTTGGAATTTTTCAGGCTTTAAACCCTTTTGTAACCAAAGGCGTTGATATCTATAAAGGAAATGTTCCTGCGGAATTTGGGGGTCGATTGTCATCCGTTTTTGATATTACGACTATTGATGGAAATGACGAAAAGTTTTCAGGGGAAGCCTCTATTGGACCGGTAACGGCGAATTTGATGCTTGAAATTCCTATAGCAAAAGAAAAATCTTCTTTGGTAATAGGAGGGCGTGGCGCCTATTCTGATTGGATATTAAATGCTTTAGATGATGATGCACTACAAAACAGCTCTGCATCATTTTACGATGTAGTAGCGAATTATAAGCATAAGATCAATGAAAATAATCAGCTGAAAGTTACTGGTTACTACAGCAAAGATGCTTTCAGTATCACCTCTGATTCTTTATACGGTTATAGCAATAGACTCTTTGCTTTAAATTATAAACATAAATTCAACGAACGCAACAACGGAAGTTTGATTCTCACGAATAGCGAATATGCTTTCGGAATTGATTTTGATGGCCAAGCCAATAATGATTTTGAATTAGGGTATAGCGTAAATGAAACAGAAGTAAAACTAAAGTTTAAGTATTTATGGAATGATACACATACAATTGATTACGGACTCTCAAGCAAGTTGTATAGTGTAAACCCAGGTTTTATAAAACCACAAGGACCTGAATCGATTATTTCTCCGTTTGAAATTGCTGAAGATCGGGCCTTAGAGAGTGCTATTTTCTTGAGTGATAATATTAGAATAGGCGACAAGATTGGCATAGAGGCAGGTATTCGATATTCATTTTATATGGCTTTAGGCGCATCGATACAAGGAGTTTATGCGGCAGGACAGCCCAGAAACGAAGCCACTTTAGTAGAAAATGTTACTTATGATGATGGTGAGACTATAGAAACCTATGGCGGTCCTGAATTTAGAGTGTCGGGTAGGTATTCTTTTAGTGATAGTTTTTCGGTGAAAGCTGGCTTCAATAGTATGTACCAATACATTCATACCCTTTCTAACACTACAACAGTTTCACCTATTGATACTTGGAAACTATCAGATTCTAATATCAAACCCCAACGTTCAAATCAAGTGAGTTTAGGTTTGTTTAAAAACTTTGATGATGATAAATATGAAATCAGTCTTGAAGGTTATTATAAAACTGCAGATGACATTTTAGATTTTAAAACAGGAGCACAACTACTTCTGAATGATAACATAGAGCAAGAAGTTTTACAAGGGCAGGGACAAGCATATGGTGTTGAATTCTTAGTCCGTAAAAATTCAGGTAAACTTAACGGGTGGTTAGGATATACTTATTCAAGATCATTGATAAAGTTTGCGAGTGATTTTTCTGAAGAACGTATAAATGGGGGACAATATTTTCCTTCTAATTATGACAAACCACATGATGTTAGTTTGGTTGCTAATTGGAAGTTTACGAGACGTTACAGCGCCTCAATGAATTTTTCATATCAAACAGGCCGTCCTGTAACTTATCCAATCGGACAATATAATTTCAATAATTCAGAATATGTTTTCTATAGTAATAGAAACGAATTTAGAATTCCTGATTATTACCGTTTAGATTTGGGTATAAACATAGAAGGCAATCATAAAATTAAAAAATTCGCTCATAGTTTTTGGAATATATCGGTGTATAATGTCTTAGGAAGAGCCAACCCGTATTCGGTATTTTTTGTTTCTGAAGGTGGAGAAGTGAAGGCATTTAAAAGCTCCATTTTCGCCATTCCAATTCCATCAATCACTTATAATTTCAAGTTTTAAATAATTTTTAAATAAAGTGAATAAATATAAATTACATATCGTCTTTTTTTATAGCACGCTATTTTCTGTGCTTTCTAGCTGTGTTGAACCCTTTGAGGCAGAAACCCAACAGTTCGAAAATGCTTTGGTGATTGACGCTAGATTGACCGATGAAGAAAAGCAGCATATTGTGTTACTCTCTAGAGCACGATCGTTCGAAAAAAGTGATTCTTCTGCCGAACAAAATGCAACAGTAAAAATGATTGATGATGTAGGGAATACGTATGCGTTTAGTGAGAATGAGCCAGGAAAGTACGTGTCGGAATTGGTATTTAGCGCACAACAAAATAGAAGTTACCAATTAACAGTTGAAACTTCAGACAAACAGACATATAGTTCTGAAAGCATAAGGACGCCAGAAGTTGCTCAAATAGAAAATTTATATGTAGAACGAGAAATTAATGATCAAGGTGCGGAGGGTGTAAGCGTTTATTTAGATAATACGAGTGCTACTTCAAAATACTTTAGATACGAGTATGAAGAGACGTATAAGATTATTGCGCCCAATTATGATCCTTTTGAATTTGATATCTTGTACTATGTGGCATGTGATCCTGATCGGTGGTATGAAGTTGGAATAAAGGCAAGAACAGAACAAAAGAAGGTTTGCTATGCTTCTAAAAAATCACTTGAAATTATGCAAGCATCGACCAATCAATTGTCGAGCAATGAACTTTCACGTTTTCAGGTTCGTTTTATAGATCGTGAAAACTATATCATGTCACACCGATATAGCATTCTAGTCAAACAATTCACCCAAAATTTAGAGGCACATTCCTATTTTGAGAACTTAAATAAGTTTTCATCTTCGGAGAGTGTTTTTACGGATATTCAACCTGGCTTCTTAGCAGGAAATATTATTTCAGATACTAACAATGACACGAAAGTATTAGGCTACTTTGAAGTCACATCGGTTGATGAACAAAGAGTTTATTTTAATTACGAAGATCTTTTTCCTGGTGAGACTTTGCCGCCTTATGCTATTAAATGTACTAATGTTGGAAATCCCCAGCTAATTAATCGTGGCTATCATTGTGATGGTCCTTTTGTTTGTGATGGTGATTGCGATTCCCCATTGATAGAAGCGATTTTGGCGGAAATAATTGTTTTTTCAGCAGAAAATGAAAATTACCCTGAAGATTTTAGTGGGGCGCCATATTTAACATTACCCAGTCCCTGCGGTGATTGTACCAAATTAGGAAGTAATATAGTTCCAGATTTTTGGGAAGAATAATAAGATAAATGATAAGATATTTATTTAGCATATTGGTTTTAAGCTTTCTTGTTGTTTCTTGCATTGATACTTTTGATATTAATTCAGAAATAGAGAATACTGATGCTGCTTTAATAGTTGAGGCCACTTTGACGAATGAAATGAAAAAGCAAGTAGTATATCTTAGCCGTCCTTCTGATTTTACAGCGGTAAATAAAGAAGACAGTATTTATGATCCAGTTGTGAGACTACGGCCAATACCTATAACCGTGGTTTTTGAACGAAACGCTATTGTTGTTGTAACAGATGATTTAGGCAACCAGTATGATTTTTCTGAAGATTCTCCTGGCAAGTATACCTCTGATATTGCATTTGCTGCTGAACAGATGGTTAATTACGAATTACGAGTAACTACGCTAGAAGGAACAAGTTATACCTCGGACACCGAAAGTTATCAAGGAACTTCACAAATCGATGATGTCTATGTCGTGCGTGAATTGAATGCTGAAAACAAAGAAGGCGTATTTATTTATGTTGATGGTTCGAGTAATGACCCTGACTCAAAATACTTCCGCTATGAATATGAAGAGACTTATAAAATAATTGCCCCTGAGTGGCAGAACAAAGATTTTGTTCTTACGAACTATGACCCCTGTGCTCTTCCAGTACCAACATACGAACTCGAAATAGTAGATAGGGAAAATGAGCTCGGCAAGGTTTGTTATGGTAAACAACTTTCTGCTGATATCATTCAGAATAGCACTTTGAATTTGGTAGATAATAAAGTAGTACGCTTTCCAATTCGTTTTATAGATCGAAATAACTATATCATTTCACACCGATATAGTATTTTGGTTAAACAATACATGCAATCTTCTATAGCCTATAATTTCTATAACATTTTAAATAGTTTCTCCTCTTCCGAAAGTGTTTTTTCGGGGATACAACCGGGAGCCATTGAAGGCAATATACAAGTGGAAGGTAAAACCGATAATAGAGTGCTTGGCTTTTTTGAGGTTACAACTGTGGTAGAAAATAGGATGTATTTTAATTATGCAGATCTTTTCCCTAATGAACCTCTTCCTGATTATGTGCACGGTTGTTTTCCAAGATCCTCTCGCGAATCGCATGTATCATATTGTGCTACTGGTTTAAGTGGAAACTCATGTCCATTATCAATAATAGAATCGGTCAATATCGATCTCATCTCATATTACGGACTTAATGATGGTGGATTTGTTGGAATTTGTCCGGGTCCGTATGTGTTTACTTATAAGGCTTGTGGTGATTGTACTGTTATTGGTAGTAGTGTGGTCCCTGAATTTTGGGAAGAATAAAAAAGAATGAAAAAATATTTAGCTCACATATTGATTTTTGTTAGTCTCGCATCTTGCGTTGAACCTTTCGATTTTGAAACGGAAACCTTTGAGAACGCCTTAGTAATTCAAGCTTTTTTATCTAACGAAAATAAGCAACATCAAGTATTGCTTTCGCGAGCTATTCGGTTTGAAGAATCTATTGCTGCACCTGAGCGAAATGCGCAGGTCATCATTCGAGATGATGCACAAAATGAATTTTCATTTCAAGAAACTGAACCAGGCACGTATGAATCAAACATACCTTTTGCTGCGATAAAAGGTATGAAGTACACTTTAGAAGTGCTCACAACAAATGGAACCAAGTATATTTCAGAACCAGAAAGTTTTGAGTCTGAATCAATCGTAACCAATGTATATGCAGAACGGGGCACAAATGCTAACGGTGAATCAGGTTTAAATATATATGTTGATGGTATAGACCCTTCCGGTAGTTCAAATTACTACCGTTATGAATACGAAGAAACCTATAAGATTATAGCTCCAGACTGGACATCAGCAGAATTCAAATTATCGAATTATGAGCCTTGTAATCCTGATCCAGACGACCCAAGAATTATATATGATTTAGAAGTTGTGCCAAGAGAAGAAGAGCAGCAAGTGTGTTATAAAACGATAGCCTCACAAAATATTATTCAAAATAGCTCTGCGAATTTGTCGGCAAGCGAAGTTGAAAGATTTCCGGTACGTTTTATTGCTGATGGTGATTTTGTGCTTTCTCATAGATATAGCATAATTGTTAAGCAATATGTACAATCAGCAAATGCATTTTCCTATTACCAAAATTTACAAAATTTCTCTTCTTCAAGTACGGTGTTTTCAGAAATACAACCCGGTTTTTTAAGTGGAAATATTAAAGCAGAAATTGAAAATGACAATAAGGTATTGGGCTATTTTGAAGTAGCTTCGGTATCTGAGCAGCGATTGTTTTTTGATTATCGAGATTTTTACCCTGAAGAACCATTGCCATTATATGTGAACAAATGTGTTCCGTTCACAGCGCCATTAGAACATGTTTCGTATTGTTTTAGAGGCCCTATTGGCGGAGACCCTTGTGCACAATCTTTGATTGAACGCATTAACATAGACCTCATTTCTTATGTTGATCTAAATGAGGGAGGCGAAATGTGTTCAGGTCCATATTTAGTAGTTGCCCGCGAATGCGGTGATTGCACAGAATTAGGTAGTAATGTAGTACCTCCCTTTTGGGAGGATTAATAGTATAATAAAATACATATGAAATTAAGCATCCGATTAGTAGCAAGTTTTGTTTTCTTATGCAGTCAAATTAGTATTGCTCAAAACTCAAATGAAGGTCAGTATGATCGCTTCAAGGTATTGCCGAGCGAAAAAGTATATGTAAGTACAAACACCAATGTATTACTTACTGGCGAGTATTTGTTTTACAAAGTATATTGCCTTGATGACAAGACGAAGCAACCTAGTGAGACTAGTAAAATTGCTTATGTTGAACTGATTAGTGAAGACTTTGAAGTAGTTTTTAGTGAAAAGATACGATTAGAAAAGAGCCAGGGTCAAGGTGATTTCTTTGTGCCGACGACTGTAGCTTCAGGAAATTATAAACTCCTAGCATATACTCGTTGGATGAAAAACGGGAGTATGAATCTCTTTTTTCAAGATGATATCAGTATTATCAATCCGTATCAAGGTAATCAAGATGCGATATTACCAAATGTTGATGCGGCTGATATAGATGCTAATATGACGAGTAATGCGGGCATAGCAGAAGATAAACGATTTATTATTTCTACCGATAAAGAGGAATATCTAAAAAAATCAAAAGTTCAGTTAGGGCTTAAAAATTTCAGAGGAGCAGCAGGTTTCGGCAATTATAATATTTCGGTACGCAAAAAGGAAGCTATTGTTGCCAATGGAAAGCATACTCCAGAATCATTTATTTCTTGGCATGAAAAGCAAGCCTCAAATAATACTTTATATTATGATAAAATCACTTTTGGACCAGAAATAGAAGGAGAGCTAATCAAAGGTCAATTACGCGCTAAGGATGGCTCATCTTCTACGATAGGAAAGAAAATCGGAGTTTCTATTCCGGGTAAAGATTTCCAATTAAAGGTAGTCCGAACAGATAGTACTGGAGTTTTCCATGTAAGTATTACGAATGAATATACCGAGCCACTTGCAATTTTTCAGGTATTAGAGGAGTCTAAAGGATTGTATAATATAACAATTGAACAAGATCCAAAGCTGGACTACACTTCTTTAGTATTTAAAAATTTCTATATGGATGCTTCGATGAAGGAGGCTATTGTTAATCGCAGCGTTCAAAACCAAATTGAAAATGGATTTTTTGCGGTAAAACCAGATACCGTGCGTTTAGATCAATTGAATGATCCGTACGGCGGAGCCTATATAGAAGTGGTAAATCTTGATGAGTACACACGTTTTAAAACCCTCGATGAAACTATTGTGGAATTGGTGCCAAACGTTTGGACTAAGAAAATTAAAAATGGAGAGTCTGTATTTAAAGCAAGATCATTTGATGAAACCTATGAAGAGTCAGAATTTGATGCTTTGGTTTATATAGATGGGGTATTGGTTGCAAATCCTAATGATGTTTTAGATTTTAATACACGAACAGTAGCACGCATAAATACGGTACGTGAAAAATATCGCATGGGAGGAAAGACCTATTTTGGTATGGTGAATATTGAAACCATTGAAGGAAACTACTTCGAGCAAATTAGTGGTGATGGAATTACTAAAACTAACCTAACACGAACAAAACCCTTAAAAAAATATTTCGCGCAGACCTATAACGAAGAAAGCAATAGAAGAATTCCTGATTTCAGAGATCAATTATTATGGAAACCAGACCTTACTTTCGAAGGCACAGAAATGGAATTATCTTTTTATACTTCAGAAATTGCTGGGGACTATGAAGTGGTTTTAGAAGGATTCTCAATTTATGGCAGACCTGTCAACATTAAAAAATCATTTGTCGTGAACTAGCGAGAGTATTTTGTAGGTCAATTCGCTATAAATAAAAATCTTTACTTACATTTAAAGCGAACAAAAAGAAACAAGAACCAAGAGACAAGACATTTTTTTTAAGTTTTCAAACAAACTTTTTCAATATCATTTAGTCTTGCCTCTTTTTTCTTTAAGCGCAGCGATCTTTTTTCCATTTAAGCTAGAATCATCCGATAGGAGAAATTTTCTTATTCGCGCAAAGTTTCTTCGAAGATAAAAATGTATGCTTTCAAAAGTTTATGGCAGCGCTGTCTTTGGCGTTGAAGCACAAACGATTACCTGCGAAGTAAATGTGGATACTGGAGTAGGATATCACTTAGTAGGGTTACCAGATAATGCAATAAAAGAGAGTAATTATCGTATTGCTGCAGCCTTATTAAATAACGGATACAAAATTCCGGGAAAGAAAATCACGCTCAACTTAGCACCTGCAGATTTAAGAAAAGAAGGTTCTGCCTACGATCTTACTTTGGCTCTAGGCATTTTAACCGCATCAGGACAAATCAATTCAGAAAACTTAGCAAAGTATGTGATTATGGGCGAGCTTTCTTTAGACGGAAGCCTACAACCCATAAAAGGAGCTTTACCTATAGCTATTAAAGCGCAAGAAGAAGGTTTTGAAGGATTTATACTCCCGAAAGAGAATGCCAAAGAAGCAGCTATAGTTGGTGATCTAAAAGTGTATGGTGTTGAAAATATTAGTGAGGTAATTGAATTTTTCGATAAGGGCACACCTTTGGAACAAACAGTTATTGATACTAGAGCGGAGTTTTATAAAAATTTAGATTTCCCTGAATTTGATTTTTCAGATGTTAAAGGACAAGAAAGTATCAAACGCTGCATGGAAATAGCAGCAGCAGGTGGTCATAACGTAATTCTAATCGGTCCACCAGGAGCAGGAAAAACTATGCTTGCAAAAAGATTACCTTCTATACTTCCTCCTATGACTTTAAGCGAAGCGTTAGAAACTACCAAAATTCATAGTGTAGTAGGAAAGACTAAAAACACAGGCTTAATGAGTCAGCGCCCTTTTCGAAGTCCTCATCATACCATTAGTGATGTAGCCCTTGTCGGTGGCGGTTCGTATCCACAACCTGGTGAAATTTCCTTATCACATAATGGAGTATTGTTCTTAGATGAGTTACCAGAATTTAAAAGGGGTGTTTTGGAAGTTTTACGCCAACCACTTGAAGATAGAGAAGTTACCATCTCACGAGCACGGTTTACAGTAACCTACCCAAGTAGTTTTATGCTGATTGCAAGTATGAACCCTAGTCCGGGTGGTTATTTTAATGATCCTGATGCTCCTGTAACTTCTTCTCCAGCAGAAATGCAACGTTATTTAAGTAAAATATCAGGCCCCCTTTTAGATCGTATTGATATTCATATTGAAGTAACTCCTGTTCCTTTTGAAAAACTAAGTGAAGAACGCAAAGGAGAGGGTAGTGTCGCTATTCGTGAACGGGTAACTAAGGCACGCGAATTACAAACTGCGCGTTTTGAAGCGCTTGCTAATGTGCATTATAATGCTCAAATGAATACCAAACAAATACGCGAATATTGTCAATTAGATGAACCTTCAAAGGCATTATTAAAAAATGCCATGGAACGACTCAATCTTTCTGCAAGAGCTTATGATCGTATTTTAAAAGTGGCCCGCACCATTGCTGATTTAGAAAATACTACAGAAGTAAATGGGAATCATATAGGTGAAGCTATTCAGTATCGAAGTTTGGATCGTGAAGGGTGGTTGGGATAATAGCTAAGATTTCTTTAAACAGCTGCGACTAACATCCTGAAAATAATTCGATTAGGCTTTCTCCATTGATGATATTATTCTTTATTTTAGACTAGTTAAAGAATATGAATACAAAAAGATGGGATCGACGCTTAACATTGTTACAATTTATACTTCTAAAGATATAGGGGCAATTCAACCGGTATTAGATCATTTGAAATCGCTGCAGCAAGATCATAATCTTAATATTTCAGATAATAACCCCATTCTTGAGGGGCAACAATGGAAACCGAAAAGTGAATCGTTTTTACAGGAAACCGATATATTTCTATTGCTGTTGAGTTCTAGTTTTATGTATTCTGAATTTGTCTCACAGCTAGAATTTAAATTGCTCATCGATAGTTATAAGGCCGGTGATAGCAGGGTGATTCCAATACTTCTAGAAGATTGTCCGTGGGATACAGAATTTTTATCAGAAGATTATAAATTCAGTTTCAACGAATTAGAGGTATTGCCAGAACAACAAAAACCAATTAAGAACTGGGAGAGTAGTGCTGATGCTTACGATAATATTAGGGCTAATATTGGAGCAATTATTTCTACAAAAACTGGTATTCCAATTCAGCAAGAGGAGCAAAAGGTAGAAGAAGTAGAAGTACTTCCAGAAGTTAAAGAAGTTATTAGAATTGAAGAAGTAGCACCAACAATTATAGTTGAAGATCAAATAGCTATAAGCTTTGATGAAGAAAAAGTTGAGGAGAAGAGAGTTGAAAATGAGATTGATTTAGAAAGAAAGGCGAAAGAAGAGCAAAGACTTTTGAAAGAGGCCGAAGCCAAGCGTATTGCTGCTGATGCGGAAAAGCTTAGAGCTGAAGCAGAAACCAAACAAAAAATAGATGAACATCGACTAAAAGGAGAAGCTGAAGCTAAAAAAATAGCAAATGAAAGAAAGTTAAAAGCGGATGCAGAAGTTAAAAGAAGAGCCGAAGAAGAGCAAAGACGACTTGATAAAGAGCGTAAGCAACAAACTCGTAATGCAGAAAATGCCAGACGAAAGCAACAAAAACAAAATTTAGAGGCAAAATCGAAAACTAAAGTTGTAGATAAAACGAATGAGCTGGAAGGTAGTTCTAAAAAGAAATTATTAGTAGGTGCTTTGATTGCAATAATTGCTATTATTGGAATATGGGCATTTTCAGGCACTAATAAAAGCCCTGACGAACTTATCCCTGCTGTTATCAATACTCCAGAAGTTGACCAGTCAAAACCAAAGCCAGCAGAAGAAGTTAACCTTGAACCAGTTCAACAAGAAGTATCGCAACCAAAACGAACTGTTGGGGACCAATTTAAAGGTGGTATCATCTTTTCAATAGATAATGCAAACAAAAACGGAATAGTAGTTCATATTGATGACGCTGGACCGATGCCATGGCAGCAAGCCATAAAAATTCATGAACAACTAGGCGAAGGTTGGCGATTACCAACATTTATAGAATTAAAGCTCATGCGCAAGAATGTGGGGCAGGGGGCAAGTAATACAGCAGAATTTTCTAATGGTTTGTATTGGAGTTCTACTGCGTTCGACGAACACCAAGCACAACTTTTAAGATTTAGAGATGGTAATACTTCGTACCATTATAATAGAAATATAGATACGCGATCGCATAAAGTTCGGGCGGTTCTTGATTTTTCTTGGTAGCCAACGATTGACTTCATTTTATAAAGCTAAAATAGAATCCATAATAAATGGACTAAGGAGGCACATCCTTAGTCCATATAAATCTTAAATCAAATCCGTAATAGTATTGTTAACTATAGGTCTGCAAAGAATAAAAGATATACAGCCCATAAAAAACAAAAGGCACAATACGAATAAACCAAGTAATCATTAATTGTAGTTTTATCTTCCATAACATTTGGGTTTATATATAAAACGGGAAGATCACTCTTAGCAAAGGTCTGATTCGAGGAACGAACCAAATACTCGACGGGTGGTAAAATATCAGATAAGGGGTATTTTTTCTTCTTTGAATGGATAAACTGGAATTACTGAAAATCCTTTAAATGTAGCGCTTTAGCGAAGTTTGTAGATGGCGATGGAGTGAGGTTTGTGCTAAAAAGGGTGATTATGAGATATTAGTAATAAGTAAAAGAGTAGATTAGGAATAAGTAAAAGAGTGAATGATTAAAAATTAGATTTATAAAGTATAGGTTTAAAGTAAATAGAAAGAAGATTATTTCCTATGAGCTGTGTTTAATTAGGATTACGTTTTTTATCCAAACATCAAACACCCTACTTCTTCACATTTATAAGAACTGCTTCACAACTCTTGAGATCAGAGTTTAAGACGATGTTTTCAGAAACCTCTCCATCATTTATTTCAATAGAAACAGTATTTGGAGGAAACTTTCCTAAGTTATGGGCATATAGAAAGAGATCATTAGCCTTGGCAGGATCTAATTTTATTTCATAAACCTTTTTTTGATATTCTAATAGGTATTTTGAAACAATAGCTTCTCCGTTCAAATAGATAGAAACAACATCACCATCTTTACGGCCATGATCCCATAGGCTTATGCTTATGTTTTCACTTGCTACGTTTAATTCATTTACGTAATTAATAGTTCTGCCATCAAAATTTTCTCGTATTTGAGGCTTTTCTTCTACAACAGGTTCTTCTACCACTTTTACTTCACGAGGAGCTTTGTTAATGGTAAAGGTTGTTGTGGCGTACTTTGCAATGCTAAACTTATCTTCAGGAAAAAGTTCTATACCAAAAACCCTATAGTTATCACCAGTTGCTAGTCCTCGATCAAGCTGTATTTCATAAACGAAATTTGAGTTATTGAAAATACCCAACTCTTGAACCACCATATCATCTTTTGAAAGGTAGAATTTTATAGTTTTATTCGATGGTATGTTTTTCGTTGTCCACTCTAGTTTTACGGTACTAGGTGCTGTCCAGACAGTAGAACTATTTGGGTATGTAATTTCAAGAGCAGTTTTAAGATAGCTTTGTTCTACGCAAGATACTGTTGTGTTAGATTCTTTAGCCTGTACTAAGCTATATGGTAACAAAAGGAGTACAAATACAAAAATGGTTAAGTTTTTCATTGCTTTATAAGATTACTGGTCTCATTTATAGGCCAGTATGGGGCTTCCATACATAACGAGAAATGGACTACCATATTGTAACCAACAATTGAGCCAATAATAACAAGTAAAAAAATTACCCCAAAACTTTTTTAAGCGACTTGCCAAAATGTTGAACCTCATCAATTTTACCTGTACTGATGCGGGCCCAGTCATAGAAGGGTGGAAAAGGTCTTCCGATAAGTACATTTTCTTTTTTCATATCTTGAATAAGTTCGTCAATATGTCTTCCAGTTTTGAAGAAAACAAAGTTGGTATGTGACTTAACATGTTCTAATCCCAATCCATTTAAAGTATCATAAATAATGGCTTTCGCTTCTGAAGTTTTCGCGATACTGAATTTGTAAAACTCATCGTCTTGAAGTGCTTCTTTAGCTGCCTGTATTGCCAAAACATTTGTATTTGCCATAACTGTATTTTTTAATCTAGTTGCAATATCAGGGCGGGCTATTAAATAACCAATACGCAATCCGGCAAGGCCAAATACTTTTGAAAAGGTTTTAGAAACGATCACATTTCTTCCTTCTTTTACCAATTCTACCATAGAAGGGTAATCAGGTTCCGTGATGAAATCATAATAAGCTTCATCACTAAACACGACTGCTTTATCATCTATAGAAGTAATAAAATCTTTTAACAAGTTTTTATCCAATAATGTACCCGTTGGATTATTAGGGTTGCAAATAAAGATCAATCTCGTTTTGCTAGTCACTCGCTTTGCCATTGCCTCTAAATCATGTTGCATATGCTCATCAACAGGAACGCGATGTACATGAGCGCCAAAATTTTCGGCATAGCGCAACATAGATTGAAAAGTAGGATCTGCCGCTATTAGCTCGCCACCATCAAGTCCGTATGTTAAACCTGCTGCTTTAAGACCTTCGGTAGATCCACCGGTTACTACAATATGATCTTTAGAAACGCCTTCTTTTTCAGCAATCATTTCAACGAGTTCTCTCAACATACCAAAAGGATATCGGCAGGCATTATCAAAATTATTGAGAATTGCTTCCCGCACTCTTTTCGATGGTCCGTAAGGGTTTTCGTTAGAACTTAATTTAATAAGAGATGTGATTTTTTGTTGTTGTGATGATTCAAAAGCAAGAGCTTCTAATCCACCAGTAAGTGCAAAACCTCCTGCTAAGCCAATGGTTTTAAGCCATTTTCGGCGATCTACGTTTTTCATATATATTCGATTTCGAGAGAGAAGATACGAATAAATGCGAAAGGTGTTCTTATATGTTTAAATCGCTTTCAAGCTAATTTGGGTAGTGAAATGTACTACTTAAAACGGTAGTGTAGATTTATTTATATAAGAGTTTTTCTGCCTTTTTAATACTAGAGTTAACTTCTTTACGCAGAACTTCTATTTTTTTCTTTTCTTCAGCTATCCATATCTTTTTTTCATCTGATAGCGCTTTGCCTTTTAGCATTTCGTCTGCCGTAAAACGTTCACCGAAGCCTTGCATCCAAGTCATCATTGATGAATTGCTAGCTTTGAGATCTGCAATGGCTAGTTGGTATTTTTGACCAGTTTTTGTAGAATCAGCTTTGGGATGTAATGTGTTAATGAGTTTTACCAAATTCGGCATTTTCGCCATAACCTCATCATGAGCCGTTATCACTTTCTGCATTGGTGTGCTAACTTGCGCATAGCTTGAAAATGTTGCAAGAAATATTAGGATAAAAATAAACGTTATGGTTTTTTTCATTCTATTAAGCTATATATCAACAAAGATATTAGGAATGATAATAGCATACATCTAACATCGAACACATTGGTCGAATAACAAAGAGTTTATATCGAAATTTTAAGAACTGAGTTTAAATTTGATATCCCTCGTTGCCTTGTTCATCTTGCTTTGAAGATTCAGGAACAAAAACATCTTTCAATATATAAGCTGCTACAATGGTAAGACCAATTGAAAGAATATGTACTGCATAATCCCAATTTAAAATCTTGAGTAAACTACCTGAAATAACACCTAAAGTACCAACGACAAGGGCACAATTCCATAAAATTTGATATATCGAGTTTTTAGCTCTTCGATCATCATCTAGAAAATATGCTGTTCCTTCCATAACAAACCACATCACAAAGGTTATGGCCATTAATACTAAGAAAAACAAGGTATATGGGAATTCAAGAATAGTAAAAATACCATAGAGTGAAAAGAAAGTAACCAAGGCTAATTTCGTAAAATCTATAAATTGTTTCTCATTTTTTTGAAAAAATCGAATCGTATATAAGACGCCAATAGCTATAAAGCTGTATAAAACGATTTCTTTGGCATATGGCCATTCAAACATTTTAGCTAATACGCCTGATAATAAAACAGCTAATGAAACCCGCAAAGGCATTTTCAAAATCTTTTTATAGTTTGACATCTTCATTTTTTTTAAGTGATTAAATAACTTTTATGTTAGCGCGAAGGCCTTCCATAATGCCAATAATGTTGAAAACGGTTTCTTTCAAATAATGCTTAATTAAAACATGTGGAATTCGAATAGTTGTAAATCCGTTTTTAAAAGAATGCATCGCTTCTTCTAAATCATTGATAGCTTGCTCGTGAGTCATCATATGATATTCACAATCAATCTCAATATTTAGTTTTACGCGCGAAATAGCAATATCTACAGACTTTTTGCCATCCCACCATTCTAACATGGCGTTTATTCCTTCTTCTTTCAATCCATAGTATAACTGGATGGCTTCAAGGGGAGTGCCATTTTGGTTGATTAACTTTTCCATTCTTGATCTATGCTGCTCGCATAGTTCAATTCCGAGGGAATCCATCGAATTTTTATGGTCTAGATAACCGAGTTCTATGTTACATTCTAAACAGTTCATTTAAGTAGGTTAATTTTTATTTGGGATTAGTATAACCGTACGGTTTTTGAAATATTATATAACTCCGATGTATGACACCCTACTTTTAGACGAACTGCAAATTATTAGATGAACTGCACGATTTTTGTTAAAATTTGTAGTCAGATTTAAAAATTTAAACGCTGCTTGTTTAGTATATCCTTATATATTTACAACAACAGAATTGAATTTAAAAAAGATGTTTAAAAAAGTTGGACCTGGAGTTTTAGTTGCAGCTGCTTTTATTGGGCCCGGAACAGTTACCGCTTGTACCTTAGCAGGTGTGCAATTTGGCTATGCGCTTTTATGGGCGATGTTACTTTCTGTAATCGCCACTATAGTTTTACAAGAAATGTCAGCACGTTTAGGTATTATTACACAACGAGGATTGGCAGATGTTATTAAGGAAGAATTGAAAACCCCTTGGATTAGAAATATTGTGATCGCGATTATATTAGGAGCTATTGTAATAGGAAACGCTGCCTATGAAGCGGGAAATATAGGAGGTGCTACATTAGGCTTAGAGGCTATATTCGGTACGGAGTACCTTTCACTTTATCCATGGATTATAGGTATATGTGCTTTTGCTTTACTTTACATAGGAAGCTATAAAGTTTTAGAAAAAGTATTAGTTTCTCTTGTCATTATAATGAGTCTTTCATTTTTAGTGACAGCAATTATTACCAAGCCTGATGTAATTTCCATAGCAAAGGGGCTTTTTGTGCCAACAGTTCCTAAAGATGGTATTTTAACTATAATTGCTTTGGTTGGTACAACTGTGGTGCCTTATAATTTATTCTTGCACGCATCATTAGTTAGCGAAAAATGGAAATCTGCAGAAGATCTGAATGTAGCTCGCCGTGATACCTATTTGGCAATTGCAATAGGCGGACTCGTTTCTATGGCTATAATTATAGCAGCAACTACAATTCAGAGCGGGGAAGTCAAAAATGTTATGGATTTAGCCAAAGGCTTACAGCCACTATATGGTCACGCTGCAAAATACTTTATGGGTATTGGTTTATTTGCTGCAGGAGTCACATCTGCTATTACTGCACCTTTAGCTGCGGCATATGTAGTAAATAGCTGTTTTGGATGGAAGGCAGGATTGAAGCATTTTAAATTCAAATTGGTTTGGATGATTATTCTAGGTTTAGGAGTCATTTTTATGTCCTTCGGAATTAAACCTATTGAGATCATCAAGTTCGCTCAAATTGCCAATGGTATTTTGTTACCCGTAATTGCGATCTTTTTACTATGGGTTGTCAATAGAAGTTCGGTAATGGGTAAATACAAGAATTCGACCCTGCAGAATGTGTTTGGTTTTATCATCATTGCCTTAGCAATAGTACTAGGGGTTAAGAGTATTTTAAAAGTAATAGGACTTTTTTAAATGAAAGACTTCATTATAGACATAAATTGTGATGTAGGCGAGGGTATTGGTAATGAGGCACGACTGCTGCCTTTGATCTCTTCTTGCAATATTGCTTGCGGTGGCCATGCAGGTGATTTAGAGACAATAAGAGAAGTTGTAACAATTGCGAAAAAATATAATATCAAAATAGGGGCACACCCATCATATCCTGACAAAGAAAGTTTTGGAAGAGTATCTATGATCATTCCTGAAGCTGAATTGATCGTTATAATTCAAGAACAGATAGAAACTTTACTTATTATCCTAAAAGAGGAAGACTTAGTAATGCAACATATCAAACCTCATGGGGCATTATATAATGATATAGCGAAAGATTTGAATTTATCTAGAACCTTTTTAAAAGCTATTAAGCCTTACAAGAAGTCTTTATTATATGTTCCATATGGTTCCGTAATTGAAAAAGAAGCTTTAAAACAGGGATTTAGTATTAAGCGAGAAGCTTTTGCTGATAGAAATTACAATGCCGATTTTTCTCTAGTATCACGAAATTTGCCACATGCAGTTATGGAAGATCCTGAAATGGTGTTGGCTCATGTGTTATGCATGGTTAAAGAAAAAAAAGTAACAACGCTGAATAAGGAAGTTATATTTATGGATGCAGAGACCTATTGCTTACATGGAGATACTTTAAATGCAATACAAATATTAACCTATCTTTCTAAGCAATTAGGAATGTATAATATAAAAATAGCACGTGAGTAAGTATCCGCTTTCTATCCGACCCTTTGGTGTTCATGCGATTTTGGTCGAATGGCCTAATGAGGTGCAAGAGGCTATTCTAGATGATATTATTCAGTTTACAAGCTATTTAGAATCCAATTGTCTTATTGTTAACAAATGGGAAATTGTACCGGCGTACAACTCAGTTACACTTGTCCTTAGAGAACAACCTATTGATTTTGATAAATTAAAACAAAGACTTGGGCAATGGTATCAAGAGAGTGATTCGGTTGCGGCGAGACAAAGATATCTTTGGCGCTTGCCGGTTTGTTATGATATAGAATTTGGTATCGATATAAATGAAGTGAGTGAGAAACTTCAACTGTCAGTTTCTGAATTAATTCAGGAACATACATCAAATGTGTATACCGTATATGGCATTGGTTTTTTACCAGGCTTTATGTATTTAGGCGGCGTTCCAAGCCGGTTAGAAATACCGCGAAAGTCAGCACCGCGATTGAATGTACAAAAAGGATCAGTAGGTCTAGCCAGCAAGCAAACAGGAATTTATCCGCAAGAATCTCCAGGCGGTTGGAACATTATTGGTAATTGTCCGGTGTCAATGTTTAATCCGAAAAACGATGAGCCTTGTTTTGTGAGCGTAGGTGATAAGGTTCAATTCTTTGGCATAGAGAAAGCAACTTACGATTTACACAAAATTGAAAATGAAGTAGGGATTTATAAACTTGATAAAACGGAATGGGATGCTTAAAGTCTTAAAATCAGGTTTTTACACCACTATACAAGATGGTGGTCGATTGGGTTATCTTAATAAAGGTGTACCAGTATCAGGTTTTATGGACTCCTTTTCGGCTGAGAAACTGAATTTGCTTTTAGATAATGATACAAGGGCCGCTGTGATGGAGATTACAATGACCGGTCCAACGCTTGAATTTGAAGAAGAAACATATATTTGTTTGGGTGGAGCTGATATTTCAGTAACACTTAATAACAACCCAATTAAAAATTATAAGGTTTATAAAATTGAGCAGGGAGATATATTATCTTATGGTAGGCTAAAGGTTGGTTTTCGTAATTACCTCGCCGTAAAAGGTGGATTTCAAACAGCGGAGATCTTAGGAAGCCGATCATGGTATTACCCCTTAACTCCTAAAAGTCATTTGAAAGATAGAACAGAAGTAGATTATCTTTCATGTACATCATATGATCCTAAAATTTCGGAGTGGCAAGTTGACTACTTTTTAGACGAATCTGTTTTGGAAGTAGCAAGGGGTCCAGAATTCGAATTTCTTAGTGACCGGCAATTAGAAAGCTTGTTTTCAAAAGAGTTTACGATTGCAAAAGATTATAATCGAATGGCTTATCAAATAGAACAAAAGATTGAAGGTCACAAAATCTCCATGTTGACCTCAGCAACTTTACCAGGTACTGTTCAATTGACTCCTTCAGGTAAGATTATCATACTAATGAAAGATGGTCAGACTACCGGCGGTTATCCTCGTTTATTGCAGCTTTCTGATAAAGCCATATCTATATTGGCTCAGAAAAAGTACGGAGATGCTATTTCTTTTAAACTAATCTAGTCCTTAACTATCTTATTTATAACTCTTTTCGGATTTGTTTTTAATACTTGAAACTGTATTACAACAGAAGGCCTGATCGATAAACGGCATTGTAATTTACTGTTAAAAGAGAATTCCATTTGATTTATCGAATATTTCCTAAATCCTCAATAGCCCAAAAGTTACCATTCTATATTTGAGCATATTAACCTACAAATATGCTGCGTTATGAATTTATTCAAACTACTTCCAAATCTAAACACTTCACTCAAAATAGATCTGCTAAATCAGAAAGTATTTATCTGAAAATAATGCTCATCGAATAAACAGGTATTTGATCCAATTTCCTGAATAACGGTGTTTAACTGCCGTTTTACATTCTTAACACATCTTAAATTTTAATATCTATTCAAAACCATTAATTATGATTAAAAAACTACTTAAAAAATGCAATTTTAAAACTAGTTCCGAATTTCGGAGGGCTAGTTTACTAACTCCCTTGTTCATCATTATATTATATCTTGGTGGCGTGACGAACGTTAAAGCCTCAAACTTTGATGGCAATAGCGATATTGCAAATGCAAATAATGTACTAGAAGATTTAACAAACTTTCCAAAACTTATTAAGTCTTACAATATTACTGATGCAAGTACAGAAGATAAATCATGTTTCCCTACTAAAGGGAAAGGAGTTATTTTTCAACGTGCTGATGACTGTAAAGGTTTGCATCATATTTGGAGAGTAAAAGATGAACTAACTTTTAACGAATACGATAATGGTACTGCTACTATTGTTGGAACTGTGATCGATGATCAAGGAGAAATAGGGTTAGTTAACATTGCACTATATGATAAGGAAAGCCAAGGTACTACATGGAATGCTTCATGTTATGTTGATGAAATATCAGATCCAAGATCTTTGTATCAATCTTTTAATGGTACGATTAAGGTTGGATCGAATTCGTATAGCGTAGAAAAGAAACAATCTGAAAAGCATTTTATATTAGCCGACGGAGCTGGTTTTGAACCAGGTCAGTACGGTTTTGGTGCTTGGACTAGTGGTTCTTTTGGAGGTTGTACGGAGTGGTTCGGTAATCTTGATCCTATTGATACCGATTGCGATCTAACTGTTGACGCAGGAGAAGATCAAAGCAACTGTAATTTGGAGGAAATTGTTTTAACTGCAAACGCTTCAAACGCATCTGATTGTTCTACAATTACTTCAAAGTATAAAATTATTAATTCAAATACCGAAGTGGGTTGTTTTACAGCTGATCCAGGTGTGATTTTTCAAAAGGGTGGAAGCTGTAAAGGCATTGATTATATATGGAGAGCTGGAGATGACCTGTTCCTTAATGAATATGATAATGACACAGCTAAGATAACCGGTACTGTTATTGATCAAAACGGGAGAATTGGTATAGTTGATATCAGTTTAACTGATAAAGAAAATACAGGAACAACATGGAATGCATCTTGTTATTTAGATGGTATTTCAGGAGAGGAAACATATTATCGTTCTTTTTACGGTACCATTACTGCTGACGGTATACCAGTTACTGTTGGAACTAGATTTAATGCACATTACATTTTAGCACAAGGTGCTGGATTTGATTCTAACCAGTATGGTTTAGGAGCTTGGACAGGTGGTGCTTTTGGTGAATGTACAGAATGGTTTGGTAATCTTGTGCCACAAACAATAGAAGGTAATTCAAATGGAGTAGACTATGTTTGGTCTACAACTGATGGTAATATTATTAGCGATTCAAATCAACAAACAATTACCGTTAATCAACCAGGTACTTATAAAGTAACTGCAAAAGACTGTTTAGATTGTGAAGCTTTTGATACTGTTGTTGTTACAGAACTTCCTGGACCAACAGTAGAGGCAGGTGATGATGTTGAAGTATGTGTTGAAGAATTAGTTGAATTAACAGCAACAGCTGATGATATTTCTGCTTGTCCTGGTGGATGTGTATATCCTATTGAACAGATTGCAAGATGTAATAATGCTTCTAACTTATCTGATGTTTGGTTAAACAACATTACAAATTCTAATAAGGGATTTGTTACAAGTAGCTCTGAGTTTAAGACTTACGATAATGGCATAGCAACTTATACCGCTATTGCTTCAAATGGTATAGATAACATTGAAGTTGATATAACCTTTAGTGGTTACACGACAATGGCTCCAGAATTAAGTCCGAAAGAAAGTAATTGTGGTACGTATGATACTACAGATTGGGTATATTGGACAAATACATCTGGTACTATAGTAACTGAGCAACATGGAACTCTTATTGTTTCAAGAGCAGGTCCTTCAATGCAAATGGGGAACGGTGCTGATGTTACTAGAGATGGTTTTGGTGCTTCAGGATGGTTGACGATAAGTGGTGGAGATGGTTTTTATACTGCTGGTGATGTGAATATTAAATTAGGTAATTGTGATGCTTTTGATGCAGTAACAGCTGTAGATTATAATTGGTCAACTACTGATGGAAATATTGTTGGCGATGCAAATCAAAAGACTATTACCGTAGATAAATCAGGTACGTATACAGTTTCAGTTTCTGACTGTGAGTCTTGTTCCGCTAGTGATTCGGTTAATGTAACTATTGCAGAGCCGAAAGCCCATATAATTCAAGGTGGAGCTAACTTTTGTATTGATGGGGAGGCGGATTATTTAACAGATAATGTAATTCAGATTTTAGGAGCTACTCAAGGTGCCAATAACACATTTGTTGTAACAGATTCAAATGGTAAAATTCTTGCCTTGCCTGCAACTTTTGCAGCGGTGAAGCAAATCGATTTTGACGGAGCAGGATTAGGTACATGTCTATTGTGGAACTTAGCTTACGAAGATGGGTTACAAGGTGCTGCTATTGGTAGTAATGCTAATGACCTAGAAGGTTGTTTTGATTTATCTGCCGCAGTAAAAATTATACGTAGCGCAGCTCCTGTAGTAAACGCAGGTGACGATGTAGTAATTTGCAAAGGTGATGAGGTAATTTTGAACGTTACTGGTGAGGGTTCAATTTTATGGAGTACAGGTGAAACTACTTCTTCTATTAAAGTAGATCCAACAGTTGATACTTCTTATACAGTAACAGTTACTTCTGATTTAGGTTGTTCAGCAACAGATGAGGTTAAAGTTAGTTTGAATCCTGAAGTTACTGCAAACGCAGGAGCAGATGTTTCAATTTGTGAAGACGAAGAAGTAGAATTGACTGCGACTGGTGGTGGTACTTATTTATGGAGTACAGGAGAAACTACAGCTTCAATTATGGTATTGCCAACTGCAGATACAACTTATACGGTAACAGTAACTTCTGCTGAAGGTTGTGAAGATTCTGATGAAGTATTAGTAACAGTTAACGCTGAGGTTATTGCAAATGCAGGAGCTGATGTTGTTATTTGTTCAGGCGAAGAATTAGAGTTAACTGCTACAGGTGGCGGGTCATATTTATGGAGTTCAGGAGAAACTACAGCTTCAATTATGGTATCTCCAACTGTTGATACAACTTATAATGTAACCGTAACTTCTAATGAAGGTTGTGAAGCATCTGATGATGTAAAAGTAAGCTTGAACCCTGTGGTTACCGCAAATGCAGGTGCTGATGTTTCAATTTGTTCAGGCGGAGAGGTTGAATTAACTGCTACAGGTGGTGGATCATATTTATGGAGTACAGGAGAAACTACAGCTTCAATTATGGTATCTCCAACAGCGGATACTAAGTATACTATAACTGTAACTTCTAATGAAGGCTGTAAAGCAACTGATGACGTAATGGTTAGTGTTGCTGATAAAGTAATAATAGGTGATTTTGTATGGTTAGATGAAAATCAAAATGGCTTACAAGATGACGGAGCTACTGGTATCAATAATGTAAAAGTAACTTTATACGAATGTAATGGTGCTGAGGTTGCGTCAACAATGACCGCTGATAATGATGCTGGTGAAGCTGGTGCATATAGTTTTGAGGTGTGTCCCGATTCAGGTTACTATTATGTAATCTTTGATGATGTTCCAGAATTGCTTGAGTTTACTTCAATCAATGATGGTGATGATGCACTTGATTCTGATGCTAACGAAAATGGTCGTACGCAATGTTTCAATGTTGAGAATGAAGACATTCTAACCATTGATGCTGGTTTAATTGAGAAATGTGATATCAAGGTAAATGCTGGTGATGATGGTGAAATTTGTGAAGATGAGATCATAGAGCTTACTGCAGATATTCTTGACGATACAGCTGATTGCCCAGGTGGATGTGTATACCCTATTAAAACACAAGATAGATGTTACGGTCCAACAGGAGATTTTGAAGTATACTTGGTTTCGACAGGAAGCGTTGAAAACTTTAAGTTTACGGCATCTGAGCAAAAATTTGAGAGACTTGCTGATAATTCAGTACGTTATACAGCTACTGCTAGTAATGGCAAAGATGTTATTGAAGTAAATGCTTTATTAACTGGTTATACGCAAATAGCGCCTATCAATAGCCCGAAAACTAATGAATGTCAGCAGTATGATACTTCTGATTGGGAATATTGGACAACTTGGTCTGGTACTATTAGTTCGCGTGATCATGGTGTATTCAATCTATCTGTAAAAGGTGCAGCCTTTCAAATGGGTGTTGGTGCAGATGTTGTTAGAACAGGTTTCGGAGCCTCAGGATGGTTCTATGTTGATGGTGGTGACGGATTTTACACAGAAGGAGATATTAATGTAACTCTTGAGGAATGTGTTGAAGATGGTATTATGTACCAATGGTCAACTGAAGATGGTAATATTGTTGGTTCTTCAAATCAAAAGACTATTCAAGTAGATGAGCCAGGTACCTATACGGTAGAAGTTGTTAACTGTATTGATTGTTATACTACTGATTCTATTAAGTTAGTCAAAGGTGTTTGTTTCTTAAATAGTAAGTTTAATAGCCCAAAAATGTCTACTGTTTATCCAGTACCAGTTAAATCTGGAGGTACTTTAACTATTGAATTTGATATTACCGATACATCAAATGGAGATGAGCTTAAGGCGGTTTCGTTAAAAGCAGGAGTAGATTATATCGAAAGAAAAGAAGATGTAAGTGTTGTTTTATATAACGTTTTAGGACAAATGATTTCAGCGCCTAAAATGTATAAAATGGAGAATGGTAAAGCTACTATTTACTTAGACTTGGATTATATTCCAACAGGTAAGTATATTGTAAGAGCTCAAGGTCCAACATGGTCTGATGCTAAGAATATTGTAGTGGAATAAGCATTCCTAAATTAATTAATAAAAAAGCTGTAGCCCTATTGGGTTGCAGCTTTTTTTTTGTACGTTTGAACTAATGAAAGTAAATATCATTTTAGTCAGTATTATTCGTCTTGTCCCTTTTAAGGGATGATGTAGATTTTCGATGACTAGAAAGCCTGTATCAGATAAAAATGATACAGGCTTTTTTGTTATGTATACTTTAGGTTTTTCTTTAAAATTATTAATCTGTGTTACTCTGACGAGTTTAAAGATTATTGAGAAGAATTGAAAAACCAATGAGTATGGTACTGAAAGTATATTTATTGTATTGATTATCAGTATTTTAAGTGAAATTTAATAAAATTGAATTTGTATCTATCATTACCGTTAAAAACAAAGGCTATGATAAACTTTTATATTTGTTAAATAGGATAAATATCCAGTATTAATTGAGCACTATAATTACATAGATGGAACTAAATAAGTATAGCAAAAACGTAACACAAGATCCTACTCAACCAGCAGCACAAGCAATGCTTTACGCTATTGGTTTTAAGGATGAAGATTTTGAAAAGCCTTTGGTGGGAATTGCAAGTACAGGTTACGAGGGAAATCCTTGTAATATGCACTTAAATGATTTGGCTAAATTGGTCAAAGAAGGAGTTAATTCAAAGGAAACTGTTGGGCTTATATTCAATACGATCGGAGTAAGTGACGGTATTTCTATGGGTACTCCCGGGATGCGTTTTTCATTGCCATCTCGTGATGTTATTGCAGATTCAATGGAGACTGTTGTTCAAGGAATGTCATATGATGCCTTGGTGACCGTTGTAGGATGTGATAAAAACATGCCAGGAGCTTTAATGGCAATGTTGCGATTGAATCGACCTTCAATCTTAGTTTATGGTGGTACCATTGCTTCCGGTTGTCACAATGATAGAAAATTAGATATCGTATCTGCTTTTGAAGCATGGGGAGAGAAGGTTGCTGGAACAATGGAAGAGTCCGAATTTAAAAGTATAATTAAGAAATCGATTCCAGGTGCGGGTGCTTGTGGTGGTATGTATACCGCAAACACTATGGCTTCAGCAATTGAGGCTCTAGGTATGGCAATGCCATATAATTCTTCAAACCCTGCAATCAGTAACAACAAAGAAGCGGAATGCATTGAAGCAGGAAAGCAGATGCGATTTCTCATAGAAAAAGACATTAAGCCTTTAGATATTGTTACGAGAAAATCATTAGAAAATGCAATTCGATTGGTAACTATCATGGGTGGATCTACAAACGCGGTTCTTCATTTTTTAGCTATAGCCCGAACTGCAGAGATAGAATTTACACTTCAAGATTTTCAACATATAAGTGACACCACACCTTTTATAGCTGATCTTAAACCAAGCGGAAAATATTTAATGGAAGATGTTCACCGTGTGGGTGGTATACCAGCTGTATTAAAGTATTTATTAAAGAATGGTTTGTTGCATGGAGATTGTTTAACTGTTACCGGAAAAACGCTAGCAGAGAACTTAGAAAACGTGCCAGATTTGGAAGAAGGTCAAGATGTGATTAGACCTTTAGAGAATCCAATTAAGGCAACTGGTCATTTGCGTATGCTTTATGGAAATTTAGCAGAAAACGGATCTGTAGCAAAAATTACTGGTAAAGAAGGCTTGCATTTTAAAGGAACAGCAAAAGTCTTTAATAGCGAATATGACGCCAATGATGGTATTCGTGATGGATTAGTAAAAAAGGGAGATGTTGTAGTTATTCGTTATGAAGGCCCAAAAGGAGGACCAGGTATGCCTGAAATGTTAAAGCCTACAGCGGCAATAATGGGTGCAGGTCTTGGTAAAGAAGTGGCGCTAATAACAGATGGTCGTTTCTCGGGTGGAACTCACGGTTTTGTAGTGGGTCATATTTCACCAGAAGCTCAAGATGGCGGAACTATCGCTTTAGTCGAAGATGGTGATACTATTGTTATTGATGCCGAAACAAATGCGATTAATGTTGAGGTATCTGATGAAGAGTTAGCGAAGCGTAAAGAAGCATGGGTGCAACCTGAATTGAAATTTAAAAAAGGAGTTTTATATAAATACGCCCGTTCGGTATCATCGGCTGCCCAAGGTTGTGTAACAGACGAGTTTTAGAGAAAAAGATAAAGTACAACGTGTCAAACATATACTATTGAAATTGACATTTGAATTTGAATTATGGATACAGTAAAAGACAAGCGAAAAAGTACCAAATCGGAAACAACAATTAAGATTAGCGGAGCAGAAGCAATTATTCATTGTCTGCTTGCTGAAGGTGTTGATTTGTTATATGGATATCCTGGAGGGGCAATAATGCCTGTTTATGACGAACTATATAAGTTTCAAGATAAACTTACACATATTCTAACACGTCACGAGCAAGGGGCAACTCATGCAGCACAAGGTTATGCTAGAGTTTCAGGTAGAGTAGGAGTAGCAATGGCAACATCAGGTCCAGGGGCAACCAACTTAGTAACTGGTTTGGCTGATGCACAGATTGATTCTACACCTATGGTTTGTATTACAGGTCAGGTACCAAGACATCTATTAGGCTCTGATGCTTTTCAAGAAACTGATATTATCGGTATTTCAACTCCTGTTACCAAATGGAATTATCAAATAACTAGAGCTTCAGAGATTCCTGAAATCATGGCGAAGGCTTTTTATATTGCTAAATCAGGTCGGCCAGGTCCGGTTTTAGTTGATATAACTAAGAATGCACAATTTGAAGAATTCGATTTTTCATATAAGAAATGTAAAGGCGTACGCAGTTATAATCCCACTCCGAAACCCAACATGGGTTCAATTGAGGCTGCGGCGGAATTGATAAATACAGCTAAAAAACCATTTATTGTTTGGGGACAAGGCGTTATTTTAGGACGGGCAGAAGAAGCCTTGAAAGCTGTAATTGAAAAAGCTGGTATTCCTGCTGCTTGGACGATTATGGGAGAATCGGCTATTCCAACAAGTCATCCGCTTAATGTAGGTATGGTGGGCATGCATGGTAATTATGGTCCAAATGTGTTGACCAATGAATGTGATCTTCTAATTGCTATTGGAATGCGATTTGATGACCGTGTAACTGGCAGTCTAGACACCTATGCTAAGCAAGCTAAAGTGATTCATTTTGAAATTGATCCTGCAGAAATCAACAAAAATGTTAATGCTGATGTGGCGGTTTTAGGAAATTCTAAAAAAACATTAGAACTTATATTGCCATTGCTTAACGAAAATAAACATGAAGATTGGCATAATGAGTTCAAGAAAAGGCATCAAATTGAGTTTGATACGGTAATTAAAAACGATATCCATCCAACCAAAGAAGGTTTGACGATGGGAGAAGTTATAGAAGAAATTAATATAGCTTCAGGTAATAAAGCAGTAATTGTTACTGACGTTGGTCAGCATCAAATGATTGCTTGTAGATATGCGAAATTCGAACAATCAAAAAGTAATATTACTTCTGGAGGTTTAGGAACAATGGGTTTTGCTCTTCCTGCGGCTATTGGAGCCAAACAAGGCGCAATGGATCGTGAGGTTGTTGCTATAATCGGAGATGGAGGGTTTCAAATGACTATTCAAGAATTGGGAGTTATTTTTCAACACCAGATTCCTGTGAAAATAGTAGTATTGAATAATGACCATTTAGGAATGGTACGACAATGGCAAGAACTATTTTTTGAAAAGCGCTATGCGTCAACAGTTATGGTGAATCCTGATTTTGTAAAAATTGCTGAAGGATATCATATAGAATCAAAACGTGTAAGCAAGCGAGAGGATTTAAAATCTACTATTCAAAAAATGATTGCTTCTGATAAACCGTATTTCCTAGAAGTAAAGGTTGAAAAAGAGGGGAATGTATTTCCAATGATTCCTTCAGGGGCTTCAGTTTCTGATGTTAGATTGAAATAGTAAAGCCTTATGAACGATTCAAATATTCAAGACATACCAACTATCCATACAGAGATAGCAAGTAAATCAGAAGAAATCGGATTTACAATGCCTTCTGATATGTATATCGGAACATTGTTGAAAACGTTGATTAGTTCAAAGCCTGGAGCTCATGTTTTGGAATTAGGAACAGGAATTGGTTTGTCCTTGTCATGGATGATTGATGGAATGGATGAGAATTCAAGATTGATTACCGTGGATAACGATCCCGAGTTGATTTCAATTGCAAAGAGGTATTTTGGAAAAGATGAAAGAGTTCAAATTATTTGTGATGACGGCTCTGAATGGATTAAGAACTATCAAGGCGATGCATTTGATCTTATTTTTGCCGATGCATGGCCAGGAAAATATAGTGAGATTGATGAGGTTATAGAATTGCTAAAAGTGGGTGGTTTCTATGTAATTGATGATATGACTGTTCAGTCCAATTGGCCTGATGGTCATGATAAGAATGTTAATAGATTGGTTGCTTATTTAGAGGATAGAAAAGACATCAATCTAACAAAAATGAATTGGTCCACAGGATTAGTTTTAGCGGTTAAAAAATAAATACAATAAAGTAGCACATAGATAATTACAAATGGAAAAACAATGGTTTACCATATCAGTTTACTCCGAAAACAATGTCGGATTACTGAATCGAATATCAGGAATATTCTTAAAGAGACACATTAACATTGAAAGTCTAAATGTTTCTAAATCAGAAATTGATGATGTTTCTAAATTCACCATAGTTATACGTACAACAGAAGAATGGGTGAATAATATTGTTGGTCAAATAGAAAAGCAAATTGAAGTGATAAAAGCATTTTATCATACCGATGATGAAACGATTTATCAGGAATCTGCGCTTTTTAAAATAGACTCGGCGCTATTGTTTGATGAACGTCAAATTCAGAATATCATCAAAGACAGCAATTCGCAAATTGTCACCGTTGCTAGAGATTTCTTTGTTCTTGCTAAGTCAGGACGTAGAGAAGAAATCAATGAAATGCATGACCAGTTGAAACCTTTTGGCATTAAGCAATTTGTTCGTTCGGGTCGTATTTCAGTTTCAAAAGAAGAAATGAAGATTTCAGCAATACTTGAAGAATTTCAAGAATAAATATAACGCTCCCTTGCAGTAATGTGTGATTTAGGGAGGTGTATCCGTTTTTTGAAAGGAATACAATATGTTTGCAAAACAAAAATTACTAAACAAATTTCCCACAAGGAAATGAATATTATAAACACTATTTAAATGGCAAATTATTTCAATACACTATCGCTTAGAGACAAATTGACTCAACTAGGGGAATGTAGATTTATGGAATCTAGCGAATTCTCAGAAGGTGTATCAGCATTAAAAGGAAAGAAAATTGTAATCGTAGGTTGCGGAGCTCAAGGCTTAAACCAAGGCTTAAATATGAGAGATTCAGGATTAGATATCTCATACACCTTAAGAGATGCTGCAATTAAAGAACAAAGACAGTCGTTTAAAAATGCTTCTGAAAATGCGTTTACTGTTGGTACTTATCAAGAATTGATTCCAAATGCGGATGTAGTTATTAATTTGACTCCAGATAAGCAACATACAGCGGTTGTAAGCGCGATTATGCCTTTAATGAAACAAGGAGCTACATTATCGTATTCTCATGGATTCAACATTGTAGAAGAAGGTATGCAGGTTCGCGAAGACTTAACTGTGATCATGGTAGCACCAAAATGTCCAGGTTCAGAAGTACGTGAAGAATATAAAAGAGGATTTGGAGTGCCAACCTTAATTGCGGTACATCCAAACAATGACCCCCAAGGAAAAGGATTAGAGCAAGCAAAAGCATATGCAGTAGGTACCGGCGGAAATAGAGCAGGAGTGCTAATGTCTTCTTTTGTTGCTGAAGTGAAGTCTGATTTAATGGGTGAGCAAACAATTCTTTGTGGCCTATTACAAACAGGAAGCATCTTATGTTTTGACAAGATGGTTGAAAAAGGAATTGATGCTGGTTATGCCTCAAGACTTATTCAATACGGCTGGGAAACAATTACAGAAGGAATGAAATACGGTGGTATCACGAATATGATGGATCGTCTTTCTAACCCTGCGAAAATTAAAGCTTTTGATTTAGCGGAAGAATTGAAAGGAATCATGCGTCCATTGTTTCAAAAACATATGGATGATATTATGACAGGACACTTTTCTAAAACGATGATGGAAGATTGGGCTAATGATGATAAAAACCTTTTGAGTTGGAGAGCAGCTACTGGCGAAACAGCTTTTGAGAAAACTCCCGCAAGTGATCAAGAAATTAGTGAGCAAGAGTTTTATGACAACGGAGTATTAATGGTTGCTATGGTAAGAGCAGGAGTAGAGCTTGCTTTTGAAGCTATGACTGATTCTGGTATTATTGCAGAGTCTGCTTATTACGAATCATTGCATGAAACTCCATTAATCGCCAATACAATTGCTAGAAAGAAATTATTCGAAATGAACCGTGTGATTTCTGATACGGCTGAATATGGTTGTTATTTATTTGATCATGCATGTAAACCTTTATTAACTGCCTTTATGAAGACTGTTGATACTGATATCATTGGTAAAGCTTATGGTAAAGGTAATAGCGTTGATAATGCAAGATTGATTGAAGTGAATAAAGCTTTAAGACAACACCCTGTTGAGATAGTTGGTACTCGCTTAAGAGAATCAATGACAGCTATGAAGCCGATTGTTTAATTGGTTTGTGTGAAACAAAATAAAAAAATCCCTGATTTCTCAGGGATTTTTTTATTTACTTAAGTCCTTTGAGGTAGCCAAAGCAATAACTCGTCCTTTATCGCCTACGGCATTATAAAAATGATAAACGACGTCATTCCATTTAATAACCCAAGGTTTGTGAGCGTATTTGTTATCATAACTTTCTGAAGGAGCTATTAAATCTTGTCCTTGCCAATCTGTCCAGTTTATAAGATCATAGGAGCATGCAAAGCGTTCAAAAGCACCTGGTTTCCAGAAAGCGCCAAAATAGAACATTACATAAACATCATTGAATTTAGCTATTTGAGCATCCCCGCATATTCCTTTATTTCTAGTAATTATTGGGTCTTCGCCAAAACGCTGCCATGACATCATATCATCAGAAACTGCCATGCCTATACTTTCAAAATCTCCCATGCCTTTCGCATTGTAATACATTATATATTCATGCCCAGTATGTAATAGCGTATCCTTAATAACCAAACTCTTGTAAATGGTTTTATCTTCGAACCAGCGCACATCAAAATCTTCTGGTGACAGAATAGGTGAGTTGTTTGTATTCCATGATTGTACCTTGGTCAAGGTTTTGGTATCTGCCAATCCAATTTTTAAGACTCCTGCTTCATAACCTGTGGTATTTCCTCCTAAGTAGGTCATCCAATAGTTATTATTGAATTTTTCTACATTATAGTTACCACCCCAATCATAATTTACCAACGAGACATATCCAGCTTTTTGATTTGCATCCCAAGTGTTTTCGGTAAATGATAAAATTTTTCCTTTTGATTCCCATTGAATTAAATCTTTGCTTTCGGCGAGCCAAGTTTCATAACCTTGTCCATCAAAAACAATATAAGTCATATGCCAACTATCACCTTCCCGAAAAATTGTAGGGGAATCAATTAGTTTCGTAGTGTCTGGATGTTGGAAAACAACGCCATATTTAAAAGGAGTTTTGATTTCTTCATAAACCTTCTGCATGGTTTCTTCTGAGACTATCTTTTTTACGCTTTTAGTTTTGTTCACGCATGATGTTGCAGAAAACAAAAAATACGTGAATATGGAAAAGAATAATATAGACTTCATTGCACCAATTCTTTTGTATCCCAATTACGAACTCCTGCTTTTTTTGCCCATGCCATCCACTTGCTTTCTAATTCTTTAACTTTTGTTGGCATCTCTTTTGATAAATCGTTGGTTTCACTTCGATCTGTATTCATGTCATATAATTCCCAAGTGTATTCGGCTTTTTCACTCCATTTAGAAACCAATTTTAAGTTTCCAAAACGTACCGCCTTGTGACCTTCATGCTCCCAAAAAATAGCGCGTTCTTCTAATGATTTGTTTTCAAAAGTTGGTTTTAAAGATATTCCTTCTATTGGGGTAATCGTATGCTCCTTATAGGTTTTTGGATAGTCAGCATCTGCCACATCAAGACAGGTGGCCATAATATCGATGAGATGCCCTGGGTCGTTTCTGAATTCATTTTTTGTAGCAATTCCGTCAGGCCAATGTACAATAAGAGGTGTAGCGATTCCACCTTCATGTACCCAATGCTTATACATGCGAAAAGGCGTATTGCTTGCGTTTGCCCAAGGCTTTCCATATCCTAGGTAGGTGTTTGCTCCACCAGGTTCTAGTCCGATTCCTGAAAGCACGGGTTTTCCATCTCGGGTATATCTTGGTACCATATTCGTTTGAAGTTCATCTTTCCCCATTGGTTTTAGCTCATTCATGCTAACATCTTTATGATTGGGTTCAATAGCTTGGCGAAAACCGAATTCTTCAGCGCAACCACCGTTATCCTGTAAAAAGAAAACTAAGGTATTATTTTTGATTCCTTTATCTCCAAGAATACCCATCACTCGGCCAATGCCCTGATCCATGTTATCGACCATCGCCGCATAGACTTCCATTAGCGAACTGTACCATTCTTTTTGTTCAGCTTCTTGCCAATTAAGAATATCATCTTTATCGCTTAATTTCCATTCGGGTTTAATAAGGCCAAGTTCAATCATTTTTGAATACTTTTCTTCGCGCATAGCATCCCAACCTGCGTCGAACTTGCCTTTGTACTTTTCTATATCTTCTGGTTTGGCATGCATAGGCCAATGCGCTGCAGTATAAGGTAGGTATAGAAAAAAAGGTTTATCTGTATTGTGGTTTTTAATGAATGTAACAGCGTTGTCCGAAATCGCATCTGTATAATAAAAATCTTCAGATGGTACTGTAAATTCATTGTCACGTGCGAGGGAGTTCGGATCATAAAAACTTCCGGCACCATGAATGGTTCCAAAGAACTTATCAAAGCCTCTTTGCACAGGCCAATTTTCCTTCGTCGGATTCGTCTCGTCAGTTATATAGGGAGTCACATGCCATTTTCCTGACATATATGTAGAGTAACCAGATTCTTTAAGAACTTCAGCAATGGTTACAGCATTCTTACTCAAGTCACCACCGTAGATATCATTTCCACTCGTATTGACCATATGACCGATACCTGCTTGATGTTGGTAAACACCTGTAAGTAGAGCAGCTCGCGAAGGACAACAACGGGCTGTATTATAAAATTGAGTGTAGCGAAGTCCATTTTCTGCAAGACCATCTAAGACAGGGGTATTTATCACTCCGCCATAACAACCAATATCTGAATAGCCCATGTCGTCTGACATAATCAATATGATATTTGGCCGTGTATCTTCATGTTTTTCTTTATGTTCTTTGTTGCAGCTAAATAGTAATAAAAAGATAATGAAGTAATAATTTTTCATAGCTAAATATAAAGCGAGTATTGTTTACATGGTAAGTTATACAAAAGCAATGAATTTTAAAGTGGTTAAAAGTTGAGTTTTTGAGTTCATATACCGTATGCGTACCCTTCTTAAGCCTTAAAATTTGGCGGCTTCGAAAGTGCGCTATTTCTTTGCTTTATAAATCAATAAATTATTTTTCTATGAAGTTTAAAAACCTAATCCTCTTGTTTGCGGTATTAATATTCTTCGGAATGTCCGCACAGGAAAAAATCAAATCCTTCGACTTTAAAAAAGGGGAGGTGCTTGACATAATCCTTTTAAGTCAAACCGAAAATTCTAATGAATTGTTCGAACAGTATAAGAAGACTGCCTTTCCTGTCGCCTTTGAATACGGCTATCAACCGCAACTCGGGTTTGGTATTTCGAAATTGACCCTAGGTACCAACAAAGCCCAAGCATTCTTATTCGGAAAATGGGAGAATCTAGAAAAACGCGAAGGGTTCTTGACCAATATTGCAAAGCGCATGCCTGATTTTCATCAACAACGAAGAGACCTTTTTCCTTATTTCGGATTAACCTATTACTCAATGCTAGCAGACTTGAAATTTTCAGTAGATACCTCAAAGTATAATGTGGCGACCGCTTTATGGAGCAAGCCTTCAAAAAAGGACGCGTCTTTTTTTAACAAATGGAAAGCTGCGATAACAAAGTCAGGAGGCAAAGTCATTGTAACACTTGAAAACGGGAAGTCACCTTTAGGTTATTATTACAACGCCGATGTGCTATGTATTGTGGAATGGAAAAATGAAGCTGCTTTTAACGCTTTTGCTGAAAAGCATCCCTTGGCATATTATGAGGCATTGCACAATGTACATCAATTCGTGATTCAGTAAATTGCGCCCTTATGCAGACACTATTAAATCAGTTGGTTTATTTCGGTTTCTTTCAGAGCTTGTTGTTGCTGTTTATTTATGGAGTTTCACCCAAGAATAGAAAACAAATCAATGGGTATATGGCCTTTTTTATAGGTGTCGTATCCTTTGGGTTAATAGGTAAAGTGTTATATACTGCAGGGGTTGGTAATTACAACTTTCGATTGATTTCGTTATCTGAACTTTCGGCCTTGCTTTTTGGTCCAACGATTTTTTT
>CALLIG010000146.1 GCA_938009735.1 uncultured Flavobacteriaceae bacterium | reverse complement strand
TTTTCATGATCAATCGGTTTGGTTATATACCCATTACAACCAACGGATATGGCTTTTCCTCGATCACCTTTTAGCCCAAAAGCAGTTTGCGCAATAATAATAACTTCGGTATTAAAAAGACGAATTTCTTTACATGCCTCATAGCCGTTTAAAATAGGCATACGTATGTCCATTAGAATGACATCTATATCATTATTGGCTCTGCATGTATCTACAGCTTCTTGACCATTATTTGCCTTAAGTACGATATGATTCTTTTTTTGGAGAATGATAGAAAGTAGTTGGTTTGAAATTTCATCATCATCAACCACTAATATTTTTACGCCTTTTTTATCTGAATCAGCTATTTTATGGTCAGTAATATTTACTTCTTCTACATCGGAAAATTTCATATACGGAATTGTAAAGAAAAACTTGGAGCCAACATTAACGGTGCTTTCAACCCATAAAGTTCCTCCTAGCATTTCTACATACGCTTTGCTAATGGCTAAACCTAGACCAGTACCTTCTACGATTTTTCTGTCAAAATTTTCAATTTGGATAAAGCGATCAAAAATATCTTTCTGAGCATTTTTTGCAATACCAGTACCAGTATCCTTTACATAAAATTCAATAAAATCATCTTTTTTAGTGTATCCCATCTCTATGCTGCCTGTGTACGTATTTTTAATTGCATTTTTCGTCAGGTTAGTGAGTATGGAATAAATTTTTTCACGGTCAGAATAGATCAGGGCATCTTGTTTAGATAATGTGCTTGTGGTTTTTAAATGCAAACCTTTGGCTTCAATTTGAGGTTTGAAAAATGTTGATAAATAATCAATTTGACTATTAATATTTGAACCATCAAGATGAACAGTCATAAGGCCTGATTCTATTTTAGAAATATCAATGATATCATTGATAGTGTTTAGCATTCGAGTACCGCTAAGCTGAATGATATTCGCATACTCTTTCATTTCTTTTTGCGAAGTCTTGGCGTCATTCAACAATGATGCAAAACCTAAGATGCCGTTCATAGGCGTACGAATTTCATGACTCATATTGGCAAGAAAAGCAGTTTTTAGACGATCGCTTTTTTTTGCATCTTCTCTTGCCGCGATTAACGCTAATTCATCTTTTTTACGATTGGTAATGTCCATGAAAATGATTGCCACAAAATGATCTTCGGTTTTCCAGGCGCTTATTTGATAATGTTTGTCAAGTTCTTCACCGTATTCTTCGAGATATACTGGTTCCCCTGTTTTATCTACAGATTCGTAAGCTTTAAGCCATGTATCTTCAACAATCCCAAAAAGTTCTTTAACGCGCTTACCAATCAATTCCTCACTTTTCAACTGAACAAGTTTTTCAAAAGCAGGGTTTACTTGACGGTAGTAATAATCAACAGCAGTATTGTTTTCATCATATATGAGTTCGATGACTTGAAACATTTCAAACATCGAGTCAAAGATGTTTTTGTAATTTAATTGACTGATTTTTAATTCTTCAATTACATTTATTTCGTCTGTTATATCTCTAAAAAGCATTACAAATTCGTTGTCTAAAGGCGAAAATGCATGTACTTGATAATGCTTATTTGCATTATAATTATAGTCGGTAAAGTGAATGGCTATTTTTTTTTCGACTACTTCAAAGTATTTAAACATGAAGGTTTGTTTTGAGTCAGGGTATATTTCAATAATCGTCTTACCGATGCATTCTTTTTTAGTAAGCCCAGTTTCCTTTTCAAATAAGTCATTAGTACGTAAAAAACGATAATCTATAGGAGAGCCGTTTGAATCACGAATTAATTCGCAAAGGGCGAATGCCAAGGGAAGTTTTTCGAGAAAATTAGTAGTGAAAACATCATCTTGACTTGTCCTAAATTTAGAAGTATATTTTTTAGTTTCTAAAGTCATAATAGGAGAATATTGTTGACTGATAAAAAAGCTTCAAGTGAGATTTTGAAAATAGTATTTGAGCCTATAAATAAACTATTATATCAAGTGTAGGTAAGGTAGGTCTTTTTTTTTGTAGGAAAAAAAATTAAGTTGGTTTTTTTGTTGCAAGACTGCTATAAAATAGGTGTGTGAAGTTTATTTTTTAACATAAAACAGTAAGCTAAGTTCTCTGTTTATTGCGAAATACGTTAGGAACATAGGTTTAAATGTTGGGTTTCGAATTGGACATAATCAAGAAACTGAAGCTCAGCGATTTTTAGTTTTAAGTTTGGTACCTGAAAGAATATCATGAAAACCGAGTTCGGTACCAAACAAATAGGATATAATGTCAATAGGTACTAATCGAAGTAAGGTTCTGGCGAAAATTTTAAAAACGCTTGGGTGTGTGCCATTCTTGTTGACCACCTTGGTTTTTGAGATCATTTTACCCAATGTTTGACCCGTAGTAACTTCAAATAGGAAGTAATATAAAAATAGCGTAACATAAAGAAAGAAAGGATCAAATAAAACCATTCCAGATCCTACAGCAAGAGAAATCCAAATTATAAATATAGCAAGGTAGTCGGTAACGAAGTTTGTAAATCGTGTTCCTTTGTTGATATTGTTCATCGATTTTAGACACTAATTAAAACCTAATTCAAGTTGGTTTTAGGGTATAAGCAATTTAGGAAAAAAGCGGAACTTTTATAGATCTGTACCTTAGAACAATAAAATAAGTAAACTTAACT
>CALLIG010000145.1 GCA_938009735.1 uncultured Flavobacteriaceae bacterium | reverse complement strand
CAAAATGACGCTGCAACGGAAGATGACTTGATTGAAAGTGCCATGGACCTTTCTGGTAAAACGATTGGTTATTGTACCCCTTCTTTAAACGCACCTTATTATCAAGCGTTATTACAAAGCATTAAAGAAACGACGGAAAAGAATGGAATGACCTTCTTATCTGCTGATGGTCAAGACGACATTAATAAACAGGTGGCGGCAGTAGAAGATTTAATTACCAAAGGGGTAGATGCCTTGTTATTAAATCCGAAAGACCCTGATGCTTTGGTGGGGGTTACTAAGTTAGCTAAAGCAGCAGGGATACCTGTTTTTATTATTGATAGTTCTATTGATCCTTCCGCAGAATATGTTACTACCGTTCAATCTAATAATTTGGCGAATGGCGAGTTGGCAGGAGAATGGTTGGCTGAAAAATTCGGCAAACAAAAAATGAACATTGCACTCTTAAGTGGCAATGCGGGTAACCCGGTTGGTAGAACTCGTAAACAGGGATTGTTACAAGGTATCACGGAAGGGCAACTCAGAACCTTAGGTTATATTAATTTAAATATTAAAACGCAAGCTTATACGGAGTGGTCTTATGCAGGAGGCTTAAAAGCGATGGAAGATATTTTGGTCGCACATCCAGATATCAATGTGGTTATTACAGAATCTGATGTATGTGTTTTAGGAGCTATTAAAGCGATTGCACAAGCAGGAAAAACAGATGACATTTTAATTGTTGCTGGCGCAGATGGTCAAAAAGAAGCGATTAAATATATTATGGAAACTGATTTTTACGGATGTACGGCAATGAATAGTCCTGTACAAATTGGTAAAAATGCGGTGAACTACGCTGTTCAATATATGAACGGGAAAAAAGATTTCCCTAAAGTTTCCTTCACGCCTCCTTTGCTGATCACTAAAGAAAATGCAGCGCAGTACTACAATCCTAATGCTTTGTTTTAAATAAAAACTTGGTAATAGTAATTTTTATGTGATAAGGTTTACTAAACTTTTAAAGTTTAGTAAACCTATGTTCAAAAACTTCTATTGATATGCAAAACACGACCAATGAATATAGGCTTGAAATGTCTGGAATATCAAAAAGTTTCGGAATCGTTTCGGTACTAGATAATGTCAATCTAAAAGTGAAGCCTGGTGAAATTCACGCCTTGCTTGGCGAAAATGGTGCAGGGAAATCTACGCTAATAAAAATATTAAGTGGCGTTCATCAAAAGGATGCTGGTCAAGTTTTTCTCAATGGGGAAGCAGTTAATCCTAAAAATACACATGATGGACAGGTGTTAGGAATCAATGTGGTCTATCAAGAATTATCTTTAGTTAATGATTTATCGGTAGCGGAAAATATTTATCTGCACCAACTTGGAGCGAGTAAATTTTGGATGAATTGGAAAGCCATTAATAAAGATGCACAAGCATTAATAGATTCTTTGGGATTCGATATTGATGCGACGGCTATCGTCAGAGATTTAAGTATGGTACAAAAGCAAATTGTTGAAATTGCCAAAGCCTTATCAGAAGACCCTGAAATTTTAGTTTTAGATGAACCGACCACCGTATTTGACCCTGCCGATACGCAGAAACTTTTTGACAATTTATTCCAACTAAAGGAAAGAGGAATCTCGATCATTTACATCTCCCATCACCTAGAAGAGATTTTCAAGATAGCTGATTCCGTTACGGTATTAAGGGATGGCGTAAATACGGGAAGCATGCCCGTAAAAGATACTAGCACAGATGATATTATCAAATTGATGATTGGTAGAGAATTGAAAGACTTGTATCCTTCCAGAAATATAGAAGTAGGTACGGTTCCTATTTTTGAAGTAAAAAATTTGACCGCTAAAAATACTTTGGTACACGATGTTTCTTTTGCCGTTAAGGCTGGAGAAGTGCTAGGCATTGCTGGTTTAGGAGGAAGTGGAAGAACGGAAACTGCTAAATTAATTTTTGGCGCAGACCAAAAAAAGTCTGGTAAAATGTTTTTAAACGGAAAAGAAATCAACACAACATCTCCGGTAGATGCCGTGGGTTATGATATTGGTTTAGTGTCTGAAAATAGAAAAGAGGAAGGCGTGTTCTTGCCATTATCCATCCAACAAAACATTTCCGTAACCGATCTTAAATCCATTTCCCGAAGGTTTGGATTTATTGATCAGGAAAAAGAAAATAGCAATGTTCAAAGTCTAATCGAGAAATTAAATATAAAAACATCGAGTTCCGCCACTCCAGTTAAAAATTTGAGTGGAGGAAATCAGCAGAAAGTAGCCTTGGCAAAATGGCTGAGTATTGATAGTAAGGTGATACTCATTGACGAGCCTACTCGTGGGGTGGACGTGGGTGCAAAAGTAGAGATTTATCATCTCATCAATGAAGTGGCAAAAAAAGGAGTTGGCGTAATTGTCATCTCTTCAGATATGCCAGAAATCATGGGCATTGCCGACCGAATTTTGGTGATGCACGAAGGCACTATTTATGGCGAACTTTCTAAAGACAAATTCTCTGAGGAAAACATACTGCGATATGCAATCGGTAAATCGTTAAAAAATTAATTTGAAAAACAGACAAACAATGGCATCAACTTCAAAACAACAACAAGGTAGCTCAGGAGGAATACTTCAATTTCTAATAAAATACAATACCATATTTATCTTCGTTTTGCTGGTCATCTTTTCAGCATTCATTTCTGATGTATTTTTCACCGCTGTCAACTTAAGCAATCTTTTAAAACAAGTTTCTGGTATCGGGATTATTAGTATCGGGATGCTTATCGTGATTCTTACAGGTGGGATAGATTTGTCGGTCGGTTCAATGGTCGCATTACTGGCAGTAGCTTTTGCCTTGCTCGTTAATATTTTTGCCCTGCCTTTGGCCATTTTAATAACTATCGCAATTGGCTTTGCCTTGGGGAGTGTATCAGGATATTTAGTGGCGTATCAAAAAATGGCGCCGTTTATAGCGACTTTAGCCATGATGACTGTTGCGCGTGGTATGGGTTTTATTTATTCAAAAGGTTCTCCAGTTACCTTCGAAACTTATGGTGGATTACACATGTCCAATTTTGCCAACAACTCCTTTTTAGGAATTCCCAATATTGCCATCGTATTTTTTATTATCGTCATTCTTGCCATTATAATGTTACGCTACCATGTTTTTGGTAGAATAATTATTGCCATAGGAAGTAACGAAGAAGCTTCCCGCTTATCGGGGATCAAGGTCCATAAATACAAATTTTTGGTGTATGCTATCTCTGGTGCATTAGCAGCAATTGCCGCTATCATTGTAGCATCGAGAACTAATTTAGGTTCTCCGAATATGGGGATGGCTTGGGAATTAGATGCCATTGCTGCGGTGGTCATTGGAGGAGCAAGTTTAAATGGAGGGAAAGGTTCTGCTGTCAATACCTTAATGGGCGTTTTAATTTTAGGCTTGATTAGTAATATTTTAAATCTCTTAAATGTGCCTTCCTATCCGCAACAAGTGGTCAAAGGAGCGATCATCATCTTTGCGGTTTTACTGCAGCGTTTTGAAAACAAATAAGTCAAAATTTTATGGAAAGTTTAAAATTAAATGCTCAAAATATTAGCCAATTTGCAGGTAGGGTAGCGGTTCCTAAATATGATAGAGCTAGCGTCAAGGCAGGCATTGTTCATATTGGGATAGGTGGTTTTCATCGTTCCCACCAAGCCTACTATATCCATCAATTATTGGAGAAGTATAATGCTTTGGATTGGGGAATTTGTGGGGTGGGCTTACGAGAAGCGGACCGCACGATTTATAATATGCTTAAAAAACAAGATTATTTATATACGCTTATCGTACAGCATCCTAACGGTAATATTGAGAGCGAAGTAATCGGTTCGTTGAATAATTTTCTTTTAGCGGTGGATACACCCAATTTGGTGATTGAAAAGATGGCGCACCCAGATACTAAAATTGTTTCACTCACGATTACAGAAGGCGGCTATAATTTTAATTCAACTACAGGATTGTTTAATTTTGAAAATCCCGATGTTCAACATGAACTTCAATATCCTAATGAACCAAAAACGGTTTATGGTTTTATCACTTCCGCTTTGAGAAAACGTCAGGCAAATGGGCTTCCTCCTTTTACGGTTTTGTCTTGCGATAATATTCAACACAATGGAGACATGACTCGAAAAATGTTTTTGGCTTTCGCTAAAAAACAAGATCCTGAACTGGCAAAATGGATGGAAGAAAAAGTAGGCTTCCCCAATTCGATGGTGGATAGAATTACCCCTGTAACATCAGCTACGGATATAGAATATTTGCAAAAAAAATATAATTTAAACGATGAATGGCCCGTTGTCTGTGAGCCATTTATTCAATGGGTGGTGGAGGATAATTTTTCTAATGGCAGACCTGCATTAGAAAAATTAGGCGTTCAATTTGTCTCCGATGTTACGCCTTATGAGAAAATGAAAATTCGTCTTTTGAACGCAGGACATTCTGTCTTGGGTATTCCTGGTGCGCTCCACGGACACGCTACTATTAATGCTTGTATGGAAGATAAAGTTTTCGCCACTTTTATGCGCCAATTTATGGACAAGGAAGTAACTCCTATTTTAGATGCGGTGGAAGGTATTGATTTAGAAAAATACAAAGACAGTTTAGAAGAGCGTTTTGCCAACCCAAATATAAAAGATAGTGTCAGTCGTATCTGTGCGGAAAGTGCTGCGAAGTTGCCTAAGTTTTTAATTCCCACGCTTCAGGAAAACTTAGCCAAGGGTGGAAGCTTTGAATTTGCTACCTTGATTTTAGCGGCATGGTGTTATTATAGCGACAAAGGTATCAATGAAAATATGGAACCATTAGAGATTATTGATGTGATGAAAAACGAGTTACACCAAGCTGCCAAAGAAACTCCAAAGGATTCCCTTAGCTTTTTGAAGCAATCAGAAATTTTTGGTGACCTCATTGAGAATGAGCCATTCACAAAAAAATATGTAGAAATGGTTCAATTGATTTATGGAGGAGAAAGTATAAGGAAATTGATGCATGAAATGATTTAA
>CALLIG010000144.1 GCA_938009735.1 uncultured Flavobacteriaceae bacterium | reverse complement strand
ATGGATCCGTTAATAGACGGAATCAACACCGGTAAACATTGGAGCGGAAAGTTCTTAAAAGATTATCGACCTATTGATTGGTAATTTTTATTCAATAAACTTCCAAGTAATAATTCTACTTTTCTTATTACCCTGCTCCATTTTGACAACTTCATATCTAGCGCCTAGCTTAATAAGTTGCTTTTTAATTTTAGGTAGGTTTTCCGATTTAGAAACCAAACTTGTAAATACACCAACTTGTTTCTTGTAAGCGGTACTTTGCTTAATCATGCGCTTTATAAATAGTGCTTCACCACCATTACACCATAATTCATTGGCTTGTCCACCAAAATTACGTTTGGCGTCTGCTGAATATGCTAGTCCCTTTTGCTTTTGTCTAGTTTCTCTTTCTGCATTTTCTTTTGAGCTATAAAAAGGAGGGTTACACATCGTGAATTGAAAATAATCATCAGTCTTTATGATTCCTTCGAAAATATTTGATCGATCCGCCTGATGTCTTATTTCAATAGATTTAGATATCTGCGAATTACATTTTAGGTTTGCTTTCGCTGCTGCTATAGCATTTTCATCAATATCACTACCAACCATTTTCCAATTATAAATGGAAGCCCCTAAAATTGGATACACGCAATTCGCACCAACACCAATATCTAATCCTTTTACATTTCCGGTAAAACCTTCTTGTTCTAAAATTGAAGCAATATGGTGTATATAGTCAGCTCTACCAGGTATTGGCGGACATAGATAACCTTCAGGAATATGATAATCCTTTAGTCCATAATCCTTTAATAGAATCGCCTTATTCAATTCATAAACTGCCTTTGAATTAGCAAAATCAACGGTTAGCTTATCAAGTTCGTTAACCATCACAAACTGTTCTAGTTCATGATTTGCTTTTATCAGCTCTTGAAATTCGTAAGGATTGTTATGTAAATTTTTTGGATGCATGTAACTATATGTTGACGTCAAAGGTACGTGTAAAATGAGCTTTTATACCTATTTTTAAGGAACCAAAAATCCTTGTTATGCGCAACTTAATTATTATACTACTACTATTATTAGTTTCATGCAAAGGCTCAAATTCTTTAGTTGCCGCTAAGCATACATACCCCAATCCTGTTGACACTACAACCAAACCAATTATGCTTCAGAAGAAGCAAGTATATCATTTGAAAGGTCTGAGCGCAACGAATGACTTTCCTGCTGCACGACTAAATAGTTTGGTGCAAAATAATGACTCAACGTATACAGCAAGTATATGGCCTGAGAACTTTCCTATTAATCCAAGTCCATGGTATGCTTTTAAACTATGGTCAGAAACGGAAAGAGAAGTCTATATAAATCTTGATTATTCGAACGGCGCTAAGCATCGCTATTCCCCTAAAACAAGTCGTGATGGAGAAAATTGGAGTTTACTAGATTCCACATTAGTTCAGAGAGGAATTGACAGTACAAGTGCTAGGTTGAGACTAAGAGTTGGTAAAGACACACTTTGGTTAGCAGCCCAAGAAATACAAGATCATCGAAGAGTAGGTACATGGGTTAAACAAATGGCAACAAATAAAAATGTAACGACGTCAGTTGCTGGTAAGAGTGCCTTAGGAAGAGATTTATATCATCTCAATATAAGTAAAGGCGCACATCAAAAAAAGCCAACCGTAATGGTAATTAGTCGTCAACACCCGCCAGAAGTAACTGGGTTTCTTTGCATGAAGGCCTTTGTAGAAACTATTATTAATGAGGGTGCCACCAATGGATTTTTAGAGAAATACCGTGTAATGGTATATCCGTTAATGAATCCTGATGGAGTTGATTTAGGACATTACAGACATAATACAGGCGGCGTAGATTTAAATAGAGATTGGAGTCAATACCATCAACCAGAAATTAAAGCGGTGACGAGTCACATGGTTCGCGAAACTGTTACAAATAAAAACGAAGTATTGTTGGGCTTAGATTTTCATAGCACCTACCGTGATGTATATTATACGCCGCATGAAAGCGTGGAGCGTAAAATACCTGAATTCACAAAAGCTTGGTTAGAAAAAATACGCGTTGCTGTTGGGTTAGAAGACATTAATGAAAGTCCGGGTAAGATTAACAGACCTACTTCAAGTGGTTGGTATAATCAACAGTTCGGAGCAACTGGTATAACTTATGAAATCGGTGATGATACTCCGCGAGAATTCATAAAAATTAAAGGTGTTGAATCTGCTCGGGCTATGATGGATTTATTACTTAAAAATTGATAAAATCTTCATTCATATGTTATAAACTATGACTAGTATTGTAGGTTCTTAATAACCCCAACGGGAAGGCGCATGAGACATTCGTTTGAAAAACAATTTGAATTCGAACCAAGTCTCGTAGTAATTAAATCTCGATTATCGAGCAACCTATTCTTTTGAAATGTCAAATTCAAAAAACACAACACTAATTGTTCTAGCATTTTTCTCCATTTATGTAATTTGGGGTTCTACGTATTTACTGAATAAGATAGCCGTATCAGAACTACCACCATTTATGTTGGCATCAATGAGGTTCGTGGTTGCAGGTATTCTAATTTTTATAATTGCAAAATTGATGGGCAAGTCCATCGCAATAACTAAAAAGCAATTCTGGAATACCACCATTGCAGGGTTCTTCTTTTTAACTTTTGGTAATGGAGTAGTAGTATGGGCTTTAAAATACGTTGATACTGGTAT
>CALLIG010000143.1 GCA_938009735.1 uncultured Flavobacteriaceae bacterium | reverse complement strand
AGTGACATTGAGACCTATAAAAAAATGTTTCCTGAATTAGATGTAAAAGATAGCGTGCTGTTTGTACATGATGGAAAATACATTACTTCAGCGGGTGGAGCCAAAAGTTTTGAAGCAGCCTTATATCTCTGCGAATATTTATACGGAAAAGAAATTGCAGAATCTTTAGCCGGTGGCCTCGTAATTGATTGGAATTTACAGGATGTACCTAGAGTTATTGTCAGCCCTTAATTATCTTCTGGAACTAATTCATAACGCGCCTCCTTTAAATACTTTGCTACAAGCTCATTGAACTCAGGTGACAATCTTAAGATGGCTGTATTCTCTAGAGAATAGAGCTCCTTTTTATTATCATATCCTCTTTTTAAAAGCTCTTCTAGATAAAAAAGGGATGTATCAAAATCTTCAACTCTAGCACTATTTGAAATTACTTTTAAATATGGCCTAGGGTTTTTAGCGTCGGTAATAGTATTTATCATCCAAAGAAAAGTCAAAGCTTCTTCATCAACTGGCATATTTGCTTTAATACCATCAATGTTGTCAGCAATGAGTGCATTTACATAACCTACCAAACGCTTGCCCATTTGTCTTTCAAAAACAGAAGCGCTCTTCTCATATTTAGCAAGCTCATCCATTTGGTAACTCCACCAGCCCAAATTATTATAATTATAAGAAACTACATCTTCTTCAAGAAAATAGGTGTAATCATTTTTTATAAAGTCTTCTTTGAAAAAAGCGGCATTTTGACTACGTTGTTGCGCTCTAAATGATTTAGTCTTTCGTAGCGTTTTAGAATTTTCTTTTAGCGAATCAATATTTTTATAATTACGATAAATACTAGTCATCTCGCTCAAGAGTTTATTTGCCAAAAGCGGATTTTCTGCAAGTAAAAAAGCACTCACCTCTCCTAAATTACGGTTATAGGTTACATCAACAAAGTACTGATTCTTTGGCTCGATTCCTTTCGCCATAGCCGCCAAGGTGAATATCTCCATAGCTTTGTTCAAATAATTTGATTTTGGCCACTCTTCCCCACCTTCGAACACTATTAATTGATTAGGAAACTTCAATTTGTTTAATAATAGTTGTGAGTTTAACATAGAGGTGTAATTAAAGTCTACATTACCCACAATACCGATGAAATGAAATTGGTTTTTAGAACTTAACACCTCTTCATTTGCTACGGGTGACCCACAAGAAATAACACCTTCAATTTCTTTGATAAAAGTAGGTATCAAAGACGCCATTCTCGCTCCACCATCAAAACCCGCGGTATAACTTCTATCCTTTTGGATCGGCAATATGGAATAGACCGTATTAAACATTCTATTTGAAATCAGAATATTTTTTGACAATGTTATAGTGTCACGTACATTGTTTGAAGCGGCTAGAATATAGCCTTGTGCCTCAGCTGCTTCTCTAAACATACTGATGACTTGTTTGCCTCGACCTTCCATATCAAATACAAAAATAATAGGCCACTTCTTGGTTATGTCGAAACTAGAAGGAAGGTATAATGCAAAATTTTCTGTAATAGAATCTTTAACAGGTATTTTATCGATGATTGTCCCTTTTTTCAATGTGATTTGCTGAGCTGTCACACCAATTGAAAAGCACAAGAGAAGAAATAGTACTATTTTTTTCATATCAACAACAAGCATCAAAAATCTAGCCAAAAATTCGACTTATTTAAAGTTACACAATAAATTTAGTTTTCGTGTTTACGGAAAGTGACTGATATCTTGTTATTCACCAATAGCACCCATTTCAACACCCTCAGAGTATGCGACCTTAATATTGTTTGCACTAAACGCACTTTTTATTGCCTTATTAGATTCAAAAACAACCGCCCAATAGTCATCAGGTTCTACATAAGGCCTAACAAGCAGTTGCACACTATGACTATCAAATGTTTGAATGCCTACATCTGGTAACGGATCTTTAACAACCTTTGGAAGTTCAAGCAAAGCATCAATAATAATCTTTTTAACTTTCGGAAAACTTTCATCATAAGGCATTGTAACATCTAATTCTAAGCGAATTTTACCTTTCTCTGAAAAATTGGTAACCACAGATTCTGTAATCATTGAATTCGGAATGATCAAAATTTTATTACCTGGTGTCAAAACATCAGTACTAAAAATACCGATCTCCTCTACCCTGCCGAATTTATCATCAAGCTGAATCCAATCTCCGATTTTGTAGGGTTTCAAGGTTAAAATTAATATACCAGAAGCAAAATTACCTAAACTGCCCTGTAGCGCCATACCAATGGCGAAACCAGCTGCCGCAAGTATAGCAACCAAACCTGTAAGATCAGCTCCAATTACCGAAGCAATAGCAAAGAGAACAGCTCCCTTTAAAATAATACCTGTTGTAGACTTAATAAATGGCCTTAGTGTTTCAGAAAAACCTGCTCTTTCTAATGCGTTGCCTAATAATTGGATTATTTTTTTTACGACTTTAAAGCCAATCCAAAGTATAATACCAGCTAGAACTATCTTTGGTAAAAAGAAGACTACCTTATCTAATGCAATTTGCAAATACTCGTTTAATTTGTCCATTTCCATGTATTAAAATAAAGAATTAAAATCTTCAAGTACAAATAATACTACTTATTTAATGTGCAATTTTTAATAGCACATAGATCAGTTAAAATTATAGCCCATTCTATTTGATATCTCGTTTCATAATTGGTGCATTCGAAACAACATTTGATAGAATAATATGGGTTCTAGTCTCCCCATACTGAATTAACCTATCAATGAACTTTTCAAGATGAAACTGATCTTTCAAAACCACCTCCATTACAATGTTCTCGTTACCCGTAATTCTATAGCAATTAACTACCTCATCAAAACCAACTACAGTTACCAAAAAGGGTTTCAATTTCCCCATGAATGCTCGTAGTGTAATAATGGCTTTTAGTTGATGTCCAGTTTTAGCATGTGACACGCGGGCGGTATATCCCTCAAGAATTTCCATATCCTCCATCTTCTTCACACGCTCCGCAACAGCAGGCGGCGTCAAACCAACTTTTCTGCCAATATCTGCGAAAGAAATTCGCGCATTAGCTTGTAGGCTTTCTAATATTTTCCAGTTTAAATCATCAATCTTTATATTCAAAACTATTTTAAATTAAAAGTTTATAATCAAAAGCTAAATTACAATTTTACCATTGAATACAAACAATAAAATCTATAATTGACCGTAACTTTATATTAATAAATTGCTATTTAAAGAAACATGTCGTCTGATAATCTTGGCACCGTACCGGTTTATAAAAAAGCACTAGAACTCTGCGAAATGAGCAGACATATAGTGTCATATATTTCATTCAATAAAGACTTGATTAAATTATACCAATCAAATAGTCACAGAGATGTGATTGCTGGCTCTTTGTTGACCGATACTGTATTGATTCCTAAAAAAATTGAACAAGCAGAACACTCAGAATCGTATGCGGAGCGCATCAAAAATGCTTCTTTTATAAATATTATAATACACAACTTGAACTCCTATTGCACAGGACTTGAAAAAGATGGCGTAAAGGACAAAGAATATCTTCAGTTACTACGCCAAGAAATTAGAAGCTTTCGCAAAACATTTAAAAAATGGAGCAGGTCGCTATCCAATGGTTTCGGCGAGTAGTTCTAATGTAATTTATCTAAATCACATTTTTTCTCAACTTTGATGTTCTAAATGTTCTAATTTTGAATTATTAAAATTCAAGATTTGAAAACAACCATTCTTATTAACTGCCCCGATCAGCCCGGAATAATTTGCACCGTTACAGGTTTTATTCATTCACACGGCGGTAATGTCATTTACTTAGACCAACACGTTGACAAACAAGCTGATATTTTTTTCATGCGTGTAGAAAGTGATTTTGAAGCAAGTACATTTTCAATAGCTAGTTTTAAAAAAGAATTTGAAAATGACCTTGCACTACCCTATAAGATGAAATGGAGCTTCAATACCGATGATATGATACCTAAAATGGCACTTTTTGTATCTAAATACAATCATTGTTTATATGACCTTTTAAGTAGATATAAATCTGGAGAGTTGAAAGTAGAAATCCCTTTTATAATTAGTAATCACTCTGATTTGAAAGATATAGCTGATCAATTTGATATTCCTTTTTATCATATCCCTGTAACCAAAGAGACGAAAGCAATTGCTGAAGACAAGCAACTAATACTTCTAAAAGAGAACCAGATAGATTTCATTGTTCTAGCTCGATATATGCAAATTGTTAGTAGCAAAATTATTGATCAGTATACCAACAGAATAATTAATATTCACCATTCATTCTTACCAGCCTTTGCTGGTGCTAAGCCATACCACGCGGCTTTTAAGAGAGGCGTCAAGATAATAGGCGCCACAAGTCATTATGTAACTGAAGCATTAGATGCAGGCCCTATTATTGAACAAGATGTAACTACAGTTTCACATTCTCATGCTATAAAAGACTTTATCGCTAAAGGAAGAGATCTTGAAAAAATTGTCCTTTCTCGTGCTGTAAAATTGCACATTCAACGTAAAACCATGGTCTATAATAACAAGACCGTTATTTTCTCTTAAATAAACTGTCTTTTTTTGATATTGAAATTACTCTATTAATTTATTGTTAAACAAATACTATTGATAAGGCAATTCCGTTTTAGAGGTAGCCTTTATTAATAAGGAATCGAGTACTCAAAAATCTATTTTCATGAAAAAAATATTACTATTTATTATTGCATTTCAATTGGTTGGCTGTGGAGAGTTACAGCAGGTAATTAATCAACTACCTCAAGAAACATCGGGCATCAGTAATTTAGATATCGCATCTGGGCTTCGAGAAGCATTAGATATGGGAATTGACAAACAAGTAACCAAATTGACCACAGAAAATGGCTTCTTTAAAAACGAATTAGTAAAAATTCTTCTACCTGAAGAATTGCAAAAAGTAGATAAAACATTACGCGATGTTGGTTTAGGAAATTTAGCTGACGAAGGACTTAAAGTATTAAACAGAGCCGCTGAAGATGCCGTTGGTGAAGCGACTCCGATTTTTATCAATGCAGTCAAAGGAATTACGTTTAGTGATGCAAAAAGCATCTTACTTGGAAATGATGATGCTGCAACACAGTACCTTACGAATAGCACTAAAACCGCCTTGTATTCTAAATTTAATCCTGTTATTAAAAAATCATTCGAAAAAGTAGGCGCTGATAACATTTGGAAAAATCTAATCACCAAATACAATAGCATCCCGCTAACGAAAAATGTAAACCCAGATTTAACTGATTACGTTACGCAAGAAGCTTTGAAAGGGGTATACACTATGATTGCTGTTGAGGAGAAAGAAATTAGAACAAAAACATCCTCAAGAACAACTGATCTTTTAAAGAAGGTTTTCGTTTTACAAGATTAATTATAGCGGTACTGATTATACTATATCAGAATTTCGTCCGTTGTAATGATAAGAACATTAAACGAATATAAAGCGCTGACTCTTTATGAGACAGACATTAAAATTTTGAGTTAGTAATTTTTTGAGTTAGTTAGTTAAAACCGGTGGGAGCACCGGTTTTTTTGGTTTTAATTAAGAAATTTAACAAAATTCATTATTTAACAAAAATCTCCGTTAATACCTGTTTTTACTGCGCTTACTTCGATAATTTTAAGTTAAATTATTAGTAAACTATTATCGGGAGTTCCTTTTTTTAAGATTTTTTTAACATTTCACTCTCCTTTTATATATAACTTGATAGTAGCTAATTCATCAATCAACTAATCATGAGACTAATAGGAGCACTTGCTACCCTTTTCTTTCTGTTTACTTTTGGCTACGCTAGTCCAATTGCGGACTACAGCGATGTATCTTCTGATGTTGCAAAAAAATCATCATATAACCTTAGTGAAAATAATGCTGATCTAAATGTAGATTCAGATTTCATGTTTATTACAGATTCAGAAGATTTCAAAACTTTACCAGATGATTTGAAGACGGAATTCAGCCTCTTATCTTTCATATACCTATATGTTGCACTTATCGGTTTCTATATTGCGGTAATGGTCAACTTAAATAAAAAAACAGATCTCATCGCAAGGGTTCTTATTAGCGGTTTTATATTCATACATTCCTTTTTCATACTTCATATCTGCATAAACATTACTAATTATCAATATGAGTATCCGCACACCTATTTAATGTCCACTTCATTTTCATTTTTGTACGGACCACTTTTATACTTTTACCTTAAAAGAATCACCGAGCAGTATACTTTTAAAAAAGTAGATCTATTACATTTTACACCCACGATATTATTTTTAATCTATATCGTACCTATATACTTAATGTCTTCTGAAAGCAAATTAAGTTTAATGCTAAATAGAGCTAGTGAAAATTTAAATGGAGCTGATTCACAGTATATAACTTTGATTGTAGCCCTCAAGCTAATTTCACTAATTGCATATGGCTATTTTATTCGAAAAGTCTATTTAAAAAGTAAAACCAAGAATAACCTTAGCCCAACAAGTAGAGTTTGGCAAAGAAATATGTACTACATACATGTTTCATATATCATTTGCTATGCAGCTTACGGTATACTTATAACTAATAATATGTCTTCTGGTATTTTATACCATTCTCAAATAATTGCAATGGCATTAATGGTAATGTACATAGGTTATTCTGCAAACGTACAACCTCATGTTTTTAACGGTTCTTTTTCTATCAACAGATTATTTTACAAATACGAAAAGTCAGGACTTACAAAAAGCCTATCTCATGAATTAAAAGAAAATCTTATTGGTCTTTTTATTAAAGATCAAGTATACAAAGAGAGTAATCTTTGTCTAGAAACACTCGCTGACAAGCTAAATACGACCAGACACAATACTTCACAGGTTATAAATGAACACTTTGAAATGAGTTTTCATGAGTTGATTAACACCTATAGAATACAAGAAGCAAAAGAACTATTAAATAACGATAAACGTAAAAATCTCAATATTATAGATATTGCATATGAGGTCGGTTATAATAATAAAGTAACTTTCAATAAAGCTTTCAAAAAAGACACTAAGCTTACACCGAGCCAATATCAAAGAAATGTCGTTGAAGCATAGCGGAAAACCTGCCGTAAACTTTAATCGGATAGGGAAACGTTTATAAGATTTTCCTACCTATTACCACTAATTTTATAACTTCAGTATTCATCAATCAAATTGCAAAACGGCAGTTCTGAAGGTTATACTTCTAGAAATCATTCTTCTTAATACGTTTTTAGGGTAATTAGTCATTATAATAACCCAATCGGGGCTGCTTTTTGCATTTTTCTA
>CALLIG010000142.1 GCA_938009735.1 uncultured Flavobacteriaceae bacterium | reverse complement strand
CATCAATATATTTTTGGTTGGTTATTCGGTTAACATTGCTCTATCTAAATGCACATAGCCACCATCAATAGTTATAAATTGACCAGTAGTATGTGATGATTTTTCTGATATGGTAAAAAGACAAGTGTCTGCAATTTCTTGAGGCGTTGTCATTCTGTTTTCCAAAGGGATTTTCTTCGTAATCGACTTTAATTTTTCTTCACCATTATCCAGCGTTTGTATCCAGGTTTCATAGGATGGCGTCCAACTTTCTGCAATAATTATGGCATTTGAACGAATTCCATCTTTAATTAAATCTACTGCCCATTCACGGGTCAAAGCTAATACTCCGCCTTTAGAAGCTGCATAACCTGATGTTCTCCCTTGGCCCGTTAAAGCAACTTTTGAACCTATGTTTAATATATTTCCTTTAGCTTTTTTAATATAGGGTAAGCAGTATTTTGTCATTGCAAAGAAGCTTACCAGGTTCAATTGAAGTGACTTCATAAAATCTTCTATTGAAGATTCCAGTCCTGCCCCATCGTTTATTCCAATATTATTTATCAAAGCATCAATACGACCATATTTTTCACCAATTGCTTTTGCTGCTGCTTCGATTTGAATAGGGTCCGACAAATCTGCTTTTATAAATATAGCATCTATTCCTTTTTCTTGAAGTTCCTTTGCATAAGCAATCCCACGGTCATTTCTATCTATTAATACCGGAATGGCTCCTTCATTTGCTAAAGCTTGAACTATAGTTTCACCAATGCTACCTCTAAGACCAGCAGCACCAGTCACTACTACTATTTTGTCTTTCAAGCCTAAATCCATATTCTATAAATTATAAAAATCAATTGCATTAGCACCCATAATGGCATTTTGTTCTGGAGTACTTAAACTGGTAATAAAATCTGTTACTACATTCTTAACCTGAGTATAATTGCCTGCTACCAAACTAACCGGCCAATCGGAACCAAACATAATTCTCTCAGGTCCGAAAGCTTCTAAAACCAAGAGCATGTATGAATGAAGTTGTTCTGCAGACCATTGCTTGTAATCTGCTTCAGTAATCATACCTGACATCTTACAAAACACATTTTCATGTTTAGCAATTTCTTTCATTAAAACAGCCCATCCGTCAAAAAAACCATCTTTGATATATGGTTTAGCCATATGATCAATTACAAATTTCTGGTTCGGAAATTTTTTTACAAATTCTAATGTAGCACCTAATTGGTGAGGAAAGATTAATATATCATAGGCATAATCATATTTTTCTAAATAGGAAATACCATTTAAAAAATCAGGTCGAATTAAAAAATTATGATCTGCCTCTCCCTGAACTATGTGCCGCCAGCCTTTTATTTTCTTATGCGAATGATAGCGTTCAAGAATACCATCTACTTCGCTATCTTTTAAATCAACCCACCCAACAACGCCTTTAATAAAATTATTTGATTCAGCGAGGTGCAAAAGAAAATCTGTTTCTGCTAAAGTCTGATCTGCTTGAACAGCAACACAGCCATCAACAGCATTTTCATCATAAACCTTCTTCAAATCAGATGGTAAAAAATCTTTACGAATCACAGCCATCTCATCATCAATCCACGCATGTTTTACGGGGTCGTACTTCCAGAAATGCTGATGTGAATCAATCGTCATTGCTTAAATTTAGTAAAGTTTCTTGAATTCCTATTCGATCTATCGAAATGATATTACTAGAAACCATTGCTACCAAACCTTCATAACGAGTGAGGTCTTCTCCCCAAATAGAAATTTCACTTAATATAATTCCTACTAAAACATTATTATTCAATTCTTTATTGATATATTTTCTCCAATTTAGTGTAAAAAAATTAAGCACTTTTATATCATCTTTTAATTCAATATTCTCCTCATTAAATTCGCCACGATAAAAACATATCAAAGCTGATAATGCAAAAACAATGCGCTTTGGCAATTGTCGTTCAGAGATATAATAATCTTTGAATGTCGGCAATAAGCGAGCTACAAATTTCGAGGTGCTATTTAAGGAAATGCTTATTAGTTGATGTTTCAATAAAGGATTGCGGAATCGATCTAAAACATCTTCTGTAAACTTGCTTTTTACAGCCTCAGGAAAATCTAGAGTTTTGCTAATTTCTTCATTAAGTAGCTTCGACACAAAGTCACTAACCACATCATCATCCATCACTTCTTTCACAAAACGAAGTCCTGCTAAATAACCTACGGGCACCATTGAAGTATGCGCCCCATTTAAAATTCGAACCTTCATTTCTCGATATGGAACTAAATCATCAACAAACTCTACATTCAAATTTGTTTTCGCAAAAGGAAGTTCTTTTTGTATTGATGCTGGACCTTGTATCACCCAACTATGATAATATTCACCGGAGACTAGCAGCTCGTCAGTAAACCCGAGTGTTGTTTGAATTTGTTCCGCCCTGCCCTTAGGATACCCAGAAACAATACGATCTACTAAGGTGCTGCAAAAGTGATTGGCAGTATATATCCAATTTAAAAAGTCTTTACCTAGATTCCAATGCTCTGCATACTGAACAACTGTCTTTTTTAATGCAGCTCCATTGTTTTCGATCAATTCACATGGTAATAGTATGCATCCCTTATCGGCGTCGTTTCCGAAATGTTTAAATCGTTCGAATAACCACAAAGTCAATTTTGCAGGAAATTCTTTAGGGGGATGATCTTCACTTGAATCTTTAGCATTAAATTTAATTCCTGCTTCTGTAGTGTTAGAAACCACAAAACGTATATCTGGATTTTTAGCTAATGCTACATACGCATCCCAATCAGAATAAGGGTTTACAATATCTTGAACACAACTGACTACTGTTTTTTCAGCTACCAATTCTCCATTCTTTACACCATCTAACACAACAGTAAATAGTCCATCTTGTGATTTTAAGGTTTGATAATTACCGTGCTCGGTTGGCTTTATAACAACTACCCCACCATTAAAATCAGCTTCTTTATTTAAAATATGAATCATCCAATCAACAAAGGCGCGGAGAAAGTTTCCTGCACCAAACTGCATCACTTTTATCGGCAATTCTTTAGGTGTATTGGTAGTATTTCGGTTTAGTTGATGCATTCATTCTATTATAAAGAAATTCCTCTTTTCCATGGAATAAAATCGTCTTGTGCCAAGCGAACAGCAGCGGGAATTTCTTCACCACTTGCCACCTTAATGATATAGTCTAAAAGCTCAGCTCCTTTTGATTCTATAGTGTCTTCACCTGTAATAATGGTGCCTGTATTGAAGTCGATAATATCTTTCATCTTTTCAGTCAAGGTATTATTACTAGACACCTTGATGACTGGGGCTGCTGGATTTCCAGTTGGAGTTCCGAGACCTGTGGTAAAGGCGATTACATTGCAACCAGAACCTGCAAGACCAGTTGTGCTTTCCACATCATTACCGGGAGTACATAATAAATTGAGTCCTTTTTTAGTACATTTTTCGGTATAATCTAAAACATCAGTAATTAAGGAGGTCCCTCCTTTTTTAGCCGCACCTGCAGACTTCATGGCATCTGTAATTAATCCATCTTTGATATTACCTGGAGAAGGATTGTTCTTAAAAGCAGAACCCAAAGCAATTGCACGTGCCGCATAAGTATCCATTAAATGTGTAAACTTTTCTTTGTTTTCCTTTGTCTCACATCGATTGATCAATTCTTGCTCAACTCCGTTTAGCTCTGGAAATTCAGACAAAACCGTAGTTCCACCTAAAGCCACAATCAAATCGGAGGCGTACCCAAGAGCTGGGTTTGCTGATATTCCTGAGAAACCATCTGAACCACCGCATTCTAAACCTAAGTTTAAATGATGTAATGGTGCTGGCTTTCGTTCTATTTTATTTGCTTCTATTAACCCTAAAAAAGTCTTCTTTACCGCCTCTTCAATGAAGTGACGCTCACTTTTACTTTTCTGTTGTTCTAATACATACAGCGGTTTTGAGAAGTTTGGATCTCTTTTATTAATCCCCTCAATTAAATTTTTAACCTCAGCATTTTGACATCCAAGGCTCAAAATTGTAGCACCAGCCACATTCGGATTGGTTACATAACCCGCAAAGAGGTTTGTTAGTGTTTCTGAATCTAATCGAAAACCGCCACAACCACCATCATGTGTTAAAAACTTAATTCCATCTACATTCGGGAAAATTCTATTTTGCTTTATTTCTTCAGGAGTACGAATAATTTCCGACTGCATCAATTCATCAGCAGAAGCGCCATTTTTGTATTGATTGACCAAACTATCAGTATCTACAACAAAATCAGTAGTAGTATGATATCCGAGGGATTCCTGTAAAGCAGATTTTAAAACTTCAACATTGCGATTCTCACAAAAAACCATGGGTATAATGAGCCAATGGTTTGCTGTACCCACACTACCATCTTCGCGGTGATATCCATTAAAAGTTGTGTCTTTCCATTTGCTAACATCTGGAGCTTCCCAAGTTTCTTGGTCGCTACTTACTCCATATTCCATAGAAGCATGCACGCAATTTTCCATTGAAATACGCACTCCTTTGGCTATGGGTTTTGTTGCTTCACCTACGAGAACACCATACATTATTATCTCTTCGCCTTTGGCAAAATCGCGAAATGTAAATTTATGTTTGGCAGGTATTAGTTCGGCAGCATTAAAAGAATCTTCTTCAAAATCAATGGTAGATCCTTTTTCAATATCTCGCAGAGCAGCTAGAACATTGTCTTTCGGATGGATTCTTAAAAATGCCTGCTTCATATATTACATTATTTTTTAATTTCTTGAATCAAAGCTAAGGTTTCTTTGACTTTAGTTTCTAATCCTTTAAAATCTTTATTTACTAATATTTCTTTGCTGATAAGTTTCGACCCCATACCAACACAAGTGACACCAGCATCAAACCAACCTCTAAGATTCGCTTCTTCAGTACTTACGCCGCCTGTTGGCATAACGCTTGTCCATGGTTGCGGACCTTTAATAGCTTTTACAAAACCCGGACCATATGTAGAACCTGGAAAAAGCTTCACAATCTCACAGCCTAATTCTTCGGCATTGTTGATCTCAGTTAATGAACCACAACCAGGAGACCATAGTACTTTTCTACGATTACAAACAATCGCAATATCCTCTCTTAATGATGGAGTTACAATAAAATTAGCTCCCATTTGCATGAACATTGATGCTGCACCAGCATCTGTAATAGAGCCAACTCCCATTATCATACCTGGCAATTCTTTAATCGCAAATTTATTTAGTTCTGAAAACACTTCGAAAGCAAAATCACCACGTGCCGTAAATTCCATTAATCGTGCACCTCCATCAAAACAGGCTTTAAGTACTTTCTTTCCTAATTCAACATCAGGGTGATAAAACAAAGGAACCATTCCGGTTTCCTTCATTACTTGAGCTACTTCAATTCTTGAATATTGAGCCATAATTAAACTTTTATTGTATTTCCCACAAAAGCAGGAACCTATATTATTAGATTGATAGATTATTTGACTGTTCGATTTTTAATTATTTTATCTTGCTACTCGGCCTGATGAATCACCGCCCATTAGTTTTTCTACTTCCGCTACCGTTGATAAATTCGCATCACCTTTAATAGTATGTTTCAAACAAGAAGCAGCAACAGCAAAATCTAATGCATTCTGGTCATCTTCTGGATATTTTAGTAATCCGTAGATCAAACCACCCATAAAAGAATCTCCTCCTCCTACTCTATCTACTATATCCGTAATTTGATATTGACGAGTTTCGTACATCTTTTTACCATCCCATAAAACACCAGCCCAAGTATTGTGCGATGCAGAGATAGAACCTCTTAAAGTTGTTATTACCTTTTTTGCTTTCGGAAATTTCTTCATCATTTGCTTACACACCGATAAAAATGCTTCCGCTTTAACATCATGTCCATCTTTATGAACATCTAAACCTTCTGGATGAATACCGAAATGCTTTTCAGCATCTTCTTCATTTCCTAAAATAATATCACAATAGGCAGTAAGTTCTGTCATAATAGCTTCTCTATCGCCGCCATAATTCCAAAGCTTTGCTCTATAATTTAAATCCGTAGAAATAGTAATTCCTTTGGCACTAGCTGCTTTAACAGCTTCAAGGCAAACATCAGCAGCTCCTTGTGAAATTGCAGGTGTTATTCCGGTCCAATGAAACCATTCTACACCTTCAAAAACAGCATCCCAATCAATCATTCCTGATTCAATTTCTGCAATAGCAGAATGTGCTCTATCATAAACGACTTTAGAACCTCTGCTTACTGCACCGGTTTCTAAAAAATAAATTCCTAATCGGTCACCGCCATAAACAATTTTATCAACGCCAACACCTCTTTTGCGCATTTCCATCAAAGCACAATCACCAATGTCATTTTTTGGCAAACGTGTCACGAAATCAACAGGCACGCCATAATTTGCTAAAGAAACCGCTACATTAGACTCTCCTCCACCGTAAACTACGTCTAAAGAAGTTGCTTGAGAAAATCTTAAAAATCCTGGAGGTGACAAACGGAGCATGATTTCTCCAAAGGTTACTACTTTTTTCATTATTAGATATTTATTTTATTAATGTTTTATTTATCCTTAAAAATTTACTGTTGCTTTTATAACTCCCGTTGCAGGATCTAACCAACTATCGAAATTTTCGATCATTTCAGTAAAATCTACATTGTGGGTAATGAAACTATCCGTCGGAAAATCACCATTCTCCAAAACTTCAACTACATATTCAAAATCTTCAAGTGCAGCATTCCTACTACAAATAATAGTTGTTTCTTTTTTGTGAATCGCAGGGTGATCAAATGATAAGCTGCCTTTATATAAGCCTACTAAAATATATCTTCCACCATGTGCCATATAGTCTGGCCCTGACTCCATTGCTCCTTTATGACCTGTGCAGTCAAAGACCGCAATAGCCATATCACCATTGGTGATTTCTCTTAATTCATTGATCGCGTTTTCACCTGCCATCACCGAATGATCAACATTCATGACATTCTTCGCATAATCAAGTCGTTCTTGATTCAGATCTAAGGCGATCACCTTAGTACCTGCCAATTTTGCAAACTTCATCAATCCTAATCCAATTGGTCCACAACCTAAAACAACTATAGTTTCACCTGCTACTAATTCTGCTCGTCGTACAGCATGTGCACCAATCGCTAAAGGTTCAACAAGCGCAATCTCACTATCTGTTAATTTTTGCGCTGGTAATAAAAGGGAAACGGGTGCCGTAAAATATTCTTGCATCGCACCATCAGTATGTATGCCATACAATTCAAGACTTGTGCAGCAATTAGTTTTACCTTGTTTGCAAGCAACACAAATACCACAATATAAATGAGGTATTAAAACTACATTATCTCCAGTTTTTAGTCCTTTATCATTATCGCCAATCTCTTCTACTCTCGCAGCAATTTCGTGCCCTAGAATTCTTGGATAGGTAAAAAAGGCTTGATTACCGCCATAAGCATGTAAGTCAGTTCCGCAAATTCCAACCTGTGTGATTTTCAATAAGGCCTCTCCTGATTTTCTTATAGGAGCCTCTTTTTCTTTGAGAATAAATTCTCCAGGTTTTTCACAAACTATATATTTCATATATAATATTATTACTGCATTCAAAATTAAACGATTGAAACTTTCATTTCTACCACAAAAATCACGACTTGTAATACTTTTTTTGCCTATTAACTATATTTTATATTAAATTCATCTTTATAATGTCGGAATTTAGTTATTTTCGATCATTGTAACTACTCATGAAATTACATTTATTAAATAGAGAAAAGCCAGCTAATAGTTCTTTTAGAGTGACTCATCATGTGGAGTCATTCTTTCTGAAAGTATGGCATTATCACCCAGAATTAGAATTAGTGCTTTCTCTCAAAAGCTCAGGTACGCGATTTGTAGGCGACAGTATTAAAAAATTTGATGAAGGAGATGTTGTATTAATTGGGAAAAATTTGCCACATATGTGGCTCAATGACGAATCTTATTTTCAAGAAGATAGCGATAAAGTTGCAGAAGATATTGTTATTCATTTCAACAAAGAATTCATGGGAGCAGAATTTCTCAATGCACATGAAATGAAACCTATTGCTGAATTACTGTACAAATCTAGATATGGTATAAAATTTATTAGCCCTCCAAAGAAAGTTATCAAAGGAATAAAAAAAATAAATAGACTAGCTGAAGGATTTACAAGAACCCTAAAATTCTTACAAATATTAAATCTATTGGCAAATCAACTAGAATACGAACTCTTGTCTAGTGAAGGATTTGTGAATTCATTCAAAAAAAATCAGAATGAAAGCTTAGACAAAACATACGAATATATATTTGAAAATTTTGACAAACCGATATCCTTGAGCGACGTTGCAGCAATCGCTAACATGAATGCCTCCGCTTTTAGTAGGTTTTTCAAAAGAGTAAATCGTAAAACTTTTTCTAGATATTTGAATGAAGTTAGAATAGGATTTGCATGCAAACAATTGATTGAAAACAAAAGTAAGATTGCTACTATTTGTTATGAATCAGGATATAACAACATTTCTAACTTCAACAGGCAGTTTCGAGCAATTAAAAATATGTCACCTACAGAGTATGTAGCGCAACAAAATACACGAATGAAATAGGAGGCAATATCAAATTAGAGTTTTCAATCTTCTTTATGTTGTAACTTGATAAGACAATACTGATTTTAAAACCTTTTAAACTCTCTTTTTAAAATGAATGAAATTCAAGATTTAGCAGATCAACATCAACTAATTTCTGATATTTTTAAATTACCGAAATCAAAAGAAGAGTGGAATCAATATCGTCTGAGTGATGAACAAGTGGAACACTTTCATGAGTACGGTTATCTTTCTGGAATAAAACTGTTAGATGAAATCCAAATCGGAGTTTTACAAAAAGACTTAGCAGAAATTGTGGATCCCAACCACCCTGCACATTCCCTATTTTATGAATTTCATAGTAATGAATCGGAAGATCCAAATTCTGTTTTATTTCATTCTTTAGGCCATTGGCGTATCACCAACGGATTTCATGACGCATTGTGGAACCCTGCTTTTATGATGGCTGCGCATCAATTATTAGAGAATAAGCCTGTGCGTTTTTGGCACGACCAATTATTTTGCAAACCTGCCAAACATGGTGGCGTAGTAGCATGGCATCAAGATTATTCATATTGGACGCGAACCATAGCGATGCAACATTTGACCTGTTGGACGGCCCTTGACGATGCTTCTCTTGAAAATGGTTGTCTGCATTATATTCCTAAAAGCCATAAATGGGGACTTCTAGATGCTCCCTCCATTGCTGGTGATATGAACGGATTGCTAAATTATTTATCCAAAGAACAAAAAGAACAGTTTAAGAATCCTGTAGCGATAGAACTTAAAAAAGGATATGGCACTTTTCATCACCCTTTGATGGTTCATGGTTCTTATGAGAAAAAATCGAATATGCGTCGCAGAGCATTTGTTCTAAACGTCTTTGCCGACGGAACGATTAGCAATACAGATGATGAACTCCTTGCGGGTGTACCTCCAGTTCCTAAAGGCAAAAAAATGGAAGGCAAATTCTTTCCCTTACTATTTGACGGAAATCTTTGAAGATCCATTAAAAACAGGACCAATTAAATAAGACAAACAATAATGAGAAAATTTGTAATGCTTTTTGGCTTTCTAACAACACTATTGAGCTGTAAGGAAATAAAAAAAACAGAAGATCAATCGGTTATTGCTCCTATTGAAGTGATAGATGAATCAGAAATAACTTCAAAATTTTCAATTGAAATTATAGACGAGTCTAAAGATATACTAGATCCAAATGCAACTATCAAAGTACTTGCAAGTGGCTTCACATGGACTGAGGGACCACTATGGATTGAAGATGGCAACTACTTATTGTTTTCTGATATTCCGAACAACAAAGTATACAAGTTAGATCACAAAAATGACACTACCACCTATTTAAGTCCCTCAGGTTATACAGGAGAAAATTTCAAAGGTGAAGAACCTGGATCTAACGGATTGTTATTGAACCCTGAAGGCGAATTGATTTTATTACAACATGGTGACCGGAAAATTTCAAAAATGAATGCTTCTTTGAATAATCCGACGGAAGACTATATCACTTTAGTAGACACATATAAAGATAAAAAGTTTAACAGCCCCAATGATGCTGTATATGATTCAATAGGAAACCTATATTTTACAGACCCACCTTACGGGCTCCCCAAAAGACTCGATGACCCTGATAAAGAGCTCAACTTTCAAGGTGTGTACTGTTTACTTAGTTCAGGAGAATTGATTTTATTAGATGATCAATTAAAATTTCCTAATGGTATTGGAATTTCTCCTGATGGAAAGCATTTATATGTATCGACTTCTAATCCAGAGAAAGCAGCTTGGTATGTTTATGATATCATCGCACCAGGTCATATTAAAAACCGTTCACAAATGTCAGATGTTACAGATATGGTAGACAAGGAAGGCCAACAAGGGCTTCCCGATGGTCTAAAAGTACATTCGAGTGGAGCAATATTTGCTACAGGACCAGGTGGTGTTTGGGTTTTTGGTCCCTCTGGAAAAGTATTAGCCCGAATTTATACTGGTCAAAAAACAGCAAATTGTGCTTTTGATTTCAATGAGAAAAAGCTGTTCATGACCGCTGATGATTATATCCTATCAGTAGATCTGAAATAAATTAAAAATTTTTCAATTGCTCTAATGCCTCTTCAACAGTTTTTACTGGCAGTTTGCATGTACTATTCTGACAAACATATATGTAGGTTGCATCTTCAAAAAAGCGATCTTTAAATAGTGGGGCGTTACTTTCAGAAGTAGAACCTACTATTAGCGTGTTAGGTAAATGTTTCGTTCCAAGCTGCATCATTTGTTCTTCTGCATTTTTACCAACAACAACAATTTCATAATACGGTTGGGTTACATTCAGCAGCAAACTACCCCAATGTGCATAGCCGTCAGTATATTCAGTTACCAACGGTAATAAGGTGGTAAGCATGGTTTTAGATTGCTTTATATATTCCGGTTTATAATTCACATGTCCAATCTGCATCAGGTTATGTGCCATAACTGAATTGGGTGATGGAATATCACCATCATTTGTTTTTATAATTTTCGATATTAACCGCTGGTCTTTATTAAAGGTAAACATGCCTGAAGCTTCATCATAAAAATCTCTTTGTACAATCTCAGTAAGCTCATACGCAAAGTCAACATATTCTGTTTGTAGTGTTGCTTTGTATAATTGCAAGTTCGCTTCAACGAAAAAGGCATAATCTTCTAAAAAGCCTTCCGTTCGTTTGCTCCCCTCTTTATAGGAATGTAGTAAATGGTTTTTTGAATAACTTTTTGTTTTAATAAAATCATTGGTCGAAATCGCACTTTCTATAAAAGATTTCTCGCCAAAAACAGCATAAGCATCGGTAAAACCTTTAATCAAAAGAGCATTCCACGAAGTGATTATTTTATCATCTGTATTTGGTCTTACTCGTTTTGACCTTGCTTTTAATAGCTTGGTATTCCAGCTTGCTTTTAAAGTATTGAATGCACCCTGAGAGATAGTGTTTGCTTTTAAAAATTCAGCTTCCGTTCCGGTTTTATAAAGCACGTATTTGTTCTCTTCCCAAGTATTCTCTGATTCAATATTATAATAAGAACTAAATAAAGTCATATCAGAACCCAAAACCTTTTGCAGTTCTTCAGCTGACCAAACATAGAACTTGCCTTCTTCATCATCACTATCTGCATCAAGAGTTGCGAAATAACCTCCTGCAGGGTTTTTCATCTCTCGCTCTAAAAAACCAATGGTTTGATATACCATACTTTTATATGCAGGGTCTTTAAATATTGTATACGCTTTCGAATACAAACTAATCGCTTGTGCATTATCATAAAGCATTTTTTCAAAGTGAGGTATTTTCCATTTTGGATCGGTGCTATACCTGTAAAATCCTCCACCTATATGATCGTAGATACCACCATTAGCTATTTTATCGAGCGTGTTTTTTACATGTTTAAGTGTCGCATCATTAGAGGTCAAGACTCCATAATCTAATAAGAAATTTAAATTATTCGGCGTCATAAATTTTTGTTGGCCTTGATTGCCACCTAAATCTGTATCCCAATGTTGCTTCCAGTTTGCAACTCCTTCAGAAAGTGACTCTTGGGTCAACTTCGCAAATTCTGACGATGGCTCTAAAAGGTTACTTTCTTGTATACCCTTCGACAGACTATTAGCATATTCGTTTGCCTGATCAGGATTATCAGTATACATTTTATTTACATTGGACAGTACTTGTTGCCATTGCTCTTTTGGCAAATAAGTACCTAAGTATAAAGGCTTACCATTTGGAAGTGCGATAACATTTAAAGGCCATCCTCCATTCTGACCGATCAACTGAATCGCAGTTTGATATACTTGATCAACATCAGGGCGTTCTTCACGGTCAACTTTAATACTTATAAAGTTTTCATTCATTAGTTGAGCAACCTCTTTATCTTCAAAGGTTTCTTTCTCCATTACATGACACCAATGGCATGAGGAGTACCC
>CALLIG010000141.1 GCA_938009735.1 uncultured Flavobacteriaceae bacterium | reverse complement strand
TTTTCATAAGGAAACCTACATTATCTTGCTTTTTGAATACGTCTTGACTCGTTTGACAACAAAAATTGTTAGATAGCCTAGAATGCGTTTAGTTTTACCCGTAACAACCCATAACTAAACCAATCATGAAAAAAGGTATTCTTACATTAGTATTAGTTTTCGCTGTATTTGCATTACAAGCACAACGAAATGTAGATCGAACAAATTTTAGAGCCGGCGTAAATGGCGGATTAGTACTTGGAGACTTTGCTGAAGCATATAGTTTTTCATTAGGAGTAGATCTTTATCATCATTGGGGCGTTTCTAAGGCCATAGATATAGGAGTTACAACAGGTTTTTCTAATGCATTTGGAGCAAAAGAAATTGTATCAGCCGGGGGTGTTACGGTTGAAACAGAATTTGATAATATTCAATTTTTACCAGTAGGTGCTTCTATTCGCGTATACCCCGGCAAGAATGTTGGTTTTAAGTTTGGTGGAGACATTGGTTATGCCGTTGGAATCAATGAAGGAAATGAAGGTGCTCTATATTACAGACCATCAATTGGAATTGATCTAAGACAAGGTACTTCTGAATTAAACGTTTCTTATTTTGTAGTAAATGACGAAGTTGCATTTTCTTCAGTACTCCTAGGCTATATTTTTCTTTTTTAAATTAGGTGCAGGTTGCAAAACCAAGCTACAATTGTAACGTTTCCATTTTTTTTAGGGACATATTTATTAGTACTTTTAGACCATGAAAATTCTAATACTTAACGGCCCGAATTTAAACTTACTAGGTAAACGTGAACCAGAAGTATATGGTAGCACAACGTTTGCCGACTACTTTAAAGAACTAGAATCAAAATTCGAAGCAGTTGAGTTAACCTACTTTCAATCAAATATTGAAGGTGAAATCATTAGTAAAATTCAAGAAGTTGGTTTTTCTTATGATGGTATTGTTTTAAATGCTGCATCTTATACACATACTTCTGTAGGAATAGGTGATGCTGTAAAAGCTGTAGAAACTCCTGTAGTGGAAGTACATATCTCAAATACACACAAGCGAGAAGAATTCCGTCATGTATCTTATATTTCTTCAGGAGCCAAAGGCGTTATTTTGGGCTTTGGTTTGCAGAGCTATGACCTAGCTATTCAAAGTTTTTTGTAATATTTCCCTAATATTTTTTACGTCAAATTCAGATATGCATCTAGCTTGCTTTTTAGCAAATAACTACTTTGCCAAAGGTTTAAGGTATTTCTTGTCTACGTAAAATGTAGCGAAGGGTAGAAGTGATGCTATCAATAATATAAATCCTCTTTTGTAAGACCATTTCATTTTCCACCAGAAAATAACAGCAAGAAGACAGTAGGCTATAAATAATCCGCCGTGAGCATAGCCTACGTATTTATTTGGCATAGGAAGATCAGCCAAGTATTTCAAAGGCATCGTTACAGCAAATAATGATAAATAGGATATACCCTCTAATATTGATGTTATTCTGAAAAGGTTTAGCATAACTATTTAACTAAAGAGTATTAATATTATAATCGGAAAAACCAATCCTATGACTGCGAGTTTCCAACCACGTTTTTTAAAAGTGTTCTTTCCTTTGGTAGTAATAAACAGTCCTGTAAAAGCAATTACCAGCATTCCAATTCCGAAGATATCAGAATACCAAATCCAGAATTTATTCGTGGTTTTGTGCAAAAACATGGTTTGCCCTAAAAAGGGAGTTTTACGCTTGTATTCTACAACCCCTTTACCGGTGGTGATATCAGCATCAAGTATGATATTGTCTTTATAGAATATGCGAAGTTCGTTGCCACGAATACGATGGCTATCATATTCCGCGTCAAGGTCCCATTTTTCGGCTATCCCCTTAATATACTTTTCTGAATCAATAGCATTTTTGTCTTTGGGAAGTTCTAATTGAACGTCTTTTGTTTCATAAGCATAATCCATAGGATACCAATCTTGACGATGGTTTAGAATTATCCCTGAAAAAGAAAATGCAATGATCAGTCCAATATAAAAATAAGCGACATCTCTATGAACATTTCTATTTTCCCACTTCATATTACAAATGGATTACTTCATCATAAGCATCAGCAACGGCTTCCATTACCGCTTCACTCATTGTAGGGTGAGGGTGAACTGTTTTTAAAACTTCATGACCTGTTGTTTCTAATTTACGGCCAAGTACTGCTTCAGCGATCAGATCAGTAACGCCAGCGCCTATCATATGACACCCTAGCCATTCACCGTATTTAGCATCAAAAATAACTTTTACGAAACCATCAGATGCGCCAGATGCTTGTGCTTTTCCACTTGCTGAAAAAGGAAATTTACCAACCTTAATATCGTAACCAGCTTCTTTGGCTTGAGCCTCTGTTAGTCCAACAGATGCAATCTCAGGAGAACAATAGGTGCAACCTGGAATATTACCATAATCTAAAGCTTCAACATGCATGCCTGCAATTTTTTCAACACAAAGTATGCCTTCTGCAGAGGCAACGTGAGCCAAGGCTTGACCTGGTGTAACATCACCTATGGCATAATATCCTGGAATATTGGTTTGATAAAAATCATTCACTAATATCTTGTCTCTATCTGTAGCAATACCAAGATCTTCAAGACCTATATTTTCGATGTTTGTTTTGATGCCAACAGCAGAAAGTACCATGTCTGCTTCTAATATTTCTTCTCCTTTCGAAGTTTTTACTGTTGCCTTTACGCCTGCTCCAGAAGTGTCAACACCAGTAACTTCAGCAGAAGTCATAATTTTCACACCTGCTTTTTTAAAGCTACGTTCTAATTGTTTTGAAATATCTTCATCTTCAACAGGTACAATTCTCGGTAAATATTCAACTACCGTAACTTCAGTACCCATAGCGTTATAGAAATGTGCGAATTCAATTCCGATCGCACCACTACCTACTACTATTAATTTTTTTGGTTGACTTTTTAAAGTCATCGCTTCGCGATACCCAATTATTTTCTTTCCGTCTTGTGGTAAACTAGGTAGTTCACGACTTCTAGCTCCTGTAGCAATTATGATATTTTTCCCCTCATGTTCAGTAACTGAACCATCAGCAGCTTTCACAGAAACTTTCTTGCCTTTTTTTAAGGTTCCGTAACCTTTAATTACTTCAATTTTATTCTTTTTCATCAAGAATTGAACACCTTTGCTCATTCCATCAGCGACACCTCGACTTCTCTTAACTACAGCGTCAAAATCTTTGTCAACCCCAACTGCTTTTAGTCCATAATCACTTGCATGTTGCAGGTATTCAAATACTTGAGCAGATTTTAGTAATGCTTTTGTAGGTATGCATCCCCAATTGAGACAAACGCCCCCTAGGTTTTCTTTTTCTACAATAGCGGTTTTTAAACCTAATTGCGAAGCCCGAATAGCGGTTACATATCCTCCAGGGCCACTTCCTAAAACAATAACATCAAAATTGCTCATATCTATAATTTTTGTGTCTTTCTCGAATGCTGTCGAGAGCGAGTGCAAAAGTACGCAATTCATGTACCAAAATCCAAGTCAGAAAATCCAAAAAAATGTTATAATACAGAAGACTATTAAAAAGTTGGAAATAACAATTTTAGACCTAATTATGGATGATAATTGGAAGAGGGGTAAAATAAAAAAATCCAAACTCCAGACTATATAATGTCAGAATTTGGAATTTTTAGCCCAAAACAGATCTCGGGAATATTTCAATGGTTTATTCCGCCGAAGGAATAAATTTTAGAGCAACACCATTTATGCAATGTCTTTCACCAGTTGGGTTTGGTCCATCATCGAAAACATGGCCTAAGTGACCACCACAAGTAGCACAATGCTCTTCAGTACGTTTGTAGCCTATTTTATAATCAACATCATAAGCAACATTACCTTCAATTTCTTGATAAAAACTAGGCCAACCTGTGCCAGATTTAAATTTTGTTTCGCTTTTAAATAATTCAGTATCGCAAGCAACACATACATAAACCCCTGTTTCTTTGTTCTCTAACAAATCACTTGTAAATGGGTTTTCGGTTGCAGCCTTGCGTAAAACATAATATTGCTCTTGTGTGAGCTGTTTTTGCCACTCAGCATCGGTTTTAGTAACGGCAAAAGCTGTTTCTTTTGCGTCATCTTTTGTAATGGACGTTTCTTTTTTGTCTTGTGTATTTCCTTTGCAACTTATGAAAATAAAGCAAAGTGCTACAGCTATATTCTTAATCATACAATGTTTTTTTTATTAGACGAATCTCTTTTGTTTCCTTACAAATATTAAGGGTTGTAAAGATAAAAAAAATCCTGCTTTCTTTTTGAAAACAGGATTTAGGTAATTTTATGTGGGGTAAGTTCAGTCTAGTCTATTTTTACTTTTGGAATATCTTTTTCATCGACTCCCAAACTAGCCATTACCGCCTTAATATCTGATCGATCAACGCTCGATTTACCTACGCTTTCTGCTGGCAAAACTGCGATACGAAACACTTGATTATCAGTATCACCTGGTAACAAGGTTGCCAAATCGAAATCTGCATCTAGAAAAATATTTACATCTAAAAACGTGTGATCATAATTGTACTGCAAAAGCCCTTGGTCAACAATAAGTGTTTGAGGTATCAATCTCCAAATATCAACTGCTTCACCATTACTATCTTCAGTTTGATCAAAAAGAATATATACTAAAACAACATCTGTTTCAAATACTTCAATTGTACTGGGGAATTCATATAGAATACTATAATCACCAGTTGAGGTAAAATCACCTTCAATATCGATTACTTTTCCTAAAATGTTGATTCCATCAAGTCCGTCAAGACCATCTCTTCCGTCAAAGCCGTCAAGACCATCTCTTCCATCAAGTCCACTTACGGAGCAGGATACAAGTATTAGAGACATAATTGCGCTAAAAACTAGGCTAATTTTTTTCATAATTTTAATATTTAGTTGAACACGTTTTTCAAAGTTGAAATTTATAATTCAAAAAGCGTTCCACTTTTTTCGATTTCCTTATTTTTTGGCCTGTTATTTTTAATATTTAACAATTTTTATTCAAAATTTTGAATAGCATCAGTTACATAATTCGCTATTTTAAAGTTGATTACTTTTGTTGTAAATAAACCGATGCATGCCTAAAGTAATTACTCACAGTCTTTTTACCGATTTTGATATTAATTTATTCAAATCAGGTAAACATTTTAAACTATACGAGAAGCTAGGTTCTCACCCTATTGTTTTAGATGGAGTGAAAGGTACTTATTTTGCAGTTTGGGCCCCAACGGCTAATAGAGTTGCTGTTGTAGGCAACTTCAATGCTTGGAATGATAGCGAACATCAACTTAGTGTACGTTGGGATGAAAGTGGTATTTGGGAAGGTTTTATTCCTGAAATCGGTCATGGAGAAGTTTATAAGTATAAAATATTCTCTAACAATCACGGTGCTGTAACTGAAAAAGCAGATCCGTTTGCTCGTTATTGCGAGCATCCACCGAATACGGCTTCAATTATTTGGGAAACAAAATACGATTGGAAGGATAAAGAGTGGATGGGATATCGAGCTGATAAAAACGGACTTGATAGACCTTATTCTGTTTACGAGGTGCATTTGGGTTCTTGGAAGAAAAAAGAAGGGAATGAATTTTTAACCTATGAAGAGTTGGCCGAAGATTTGGTGGCCTATGTCAAAGAAATGGGTTTTACTCATGTGGAGTTTATGCCTATTATGGAATTCCCGTATGACCCATCTTGGGGCTATCAACTTACAGGTTATTTTGCGCCTACGTCACGATTCGGATCTCCGGAAGGCTTCAAATTACTCGTTGATAAATTGCACCAAAATGATATTGGTGTAATATTAGATTGGGTACCATCTCATTTTCCAGAAGATGCGCACGGTTTAGGATTTTTTGATGGGTCTCATTTATATGAGCACCCAGATAGAAAAAAAGGATACCACCCAGATTGGAAGAGTTTAATCTTTAATTACGGAAGAAATGAGGTGAGAGCCTTTTTAATAAGTAATGCAATTTTCTGGCTAGACCATTTTCATGCAGACGCATTGCGAGTTGATGCAGTTGCATCAATGATGTATCTTGATTACTCTAGAGAAGAAGGAGAGTGGGACCCAAATATCTACGGAAACAACGAAAACCTAGAATCAATTTCATTTATAAAAGAACTAAATCAAGCAATATATTCAGGCTTTGATGGTGTTCAGACCATTGCTGAGGAATCGACCGCATTCTCAGGCGTTTCAAAACCTGTTGAACACGGTGGTTTAGGTTTTGGTATGAAATGGATGATGGGTTGGATGCATGACACCTTAGAGTATTTCAAAAAAGACCCAATCAATAGAAAATACCACCAAGACGATTTGACTTTTAGTATGACTTATGCGTTTACGGAGAATTTTATGCTTCCGTTTTCGCATGATGAAGTGGTTTATGGTAAAAAGTCTTTGGTGTACCGAATGCCCGGTGACGAATGGCAACAATTTGCAAATTTAAGATTGCTTTTTGGGTATATGTTTACACATCCAGGAACAAATTTGGTTTTTATGGGCGGTGAATTTGGACAAACTTCTGAATGGAACTTTGATCAAAGTTTAGATTGGCATTTACTTGATTATGAGGTTCATATAGGTGTGCAAAATATGGTTAAAGATCTTAATGCTTTTTATAAGTCAACCCCAGCATTGTACGAAAAACAATTTAGTGAAGATGGCTTTCAATGGATCGATTACGGAGATCATGAAAACTCTGTGTTAACCTTTATTCGTAAAGGACATGATGCAAAGAATGATATTTACATCGCTCTGAATTTAACTCCCGTACCAAGAGAGAATTATCGTATTGGTGTTCCGAAAAAATCAGGACAAGTGAAAGAGTTGTTTAATAGTGACGCTAAAAAATATGGAGGCTCAGGTATAGAAACAAATATTTCTAAACTTAGCACAAATGAATGGCATGGATATAAAAAATCTGTAACAATGACCATTCCGCCTTTAAGTATTCTCATTTTTAAATAAAATTATTGCAGATACCGTTATAGTTGACAATTTCAACTGTAATTATTTTACAATTAGGCCGTAAAATGCTTTTTTTGCGTGTTTAAATAGAATCAACCTACCATGATAACAAATACGGAATTAGAATATAAAGGGAATTTATACCCAAATCAAATCGTTGATGTTTTACAAGATGTCGATAAGATTTATTTCACCTCTGAAAATGGGGTGGTGCTTCAAATAACGGTACTTAGAAATAGCATGTTGCGATTTAGGTACGCCACAGAACATAATTTTGAGCCAGACTTTTCATATGCAATTAGCGACAAAGGTCGAAGAGGTTATGATACTCTTGAATTTTCAGAAACAGAGACAGAGTATCTTATAGAGACCATACGAATGAAGGTTTTGGTTGATAAGAAATCAATGAGAGTTCAAATTTCTGATCCTGAAGGAAATATTATCAATGAAGATGAAATTGGTTTTCATTGGGAAGAGAATTACGAATATGGTGGTAACACCGTTAAAATGAGCAAAATTGCACAGACCGGTGAAAGTTATTACGGTTTGGGCGATAAGGCTACCCATTCGAATTTAAAAGGAAAAAGGTTTGAGAATTGGGTGACTGATTCTTACGCTTATGGTAAAGATCGAGATCCGCTATATAAAGCGATTCCGTTTTATGTGGGACTTACCAATGGTAAGGCTTACGGTATCTTTTTCGATAATACTTTTAAAACACATTTTGATTTCGCTCACGAAAGAAGAACTACTGCAAGTTTTTGGGCTGATGGTGGTGAGATGAATTATTATTTCATTTATGGACCTGATATTTCTAAGGTTGTAAGATTATATACTGATTTAACAGGTAAGCCAGAACTTCCGCCTTTATGGGCATTAGGGTATCAGCAATCGAAATGGAGTTATTTTCCAGAAAGCAATGTGAAAGATATTGCGAAGAAATTTCGTGATTTGAAAATACCTTGTGATGCCATTTATTTGGATATTGATTATATGGATGGCTTTCGTTGTTTTACTTGGGATAAAACCAAATTCCCAGACCCTAAACGAATGATTGGTGAGTTAGAAGAAGACGGTTTTAAAACCGTTGTTATGATTGATCCGGGTATTAAAATAGACCGTGATTATTGGGTGTATCAAGAAGCTATGGAAAATGATTATTTCTGTAAGCGAGGTGATGGACCGTATATGCACGGAAAAGTGTGGCCAGGTGAATGTAATTTTCCTGATTTCACGAATCCGAAAGTACGCGCATGGTGGGCAGAACTCTATAAAGAGTTTATGGCAGAACTAGGTGTACATGCAGTTTGGAATGATATGAATGAACCTGCTGTGATGGAGGTTCCCTCTAAGACAGCCCCTTTAGATACTCGCCACGATAATGACGGCAACCCAAGTACTCATAGAAAATCGCATAACGTTTACGGAATGCAGATGGTTAGAGCTACCTATAACGGAGTTAAAAAACATAGTTACCCCAAACGACCTTTCGTAATAACAAGAGCCGCATATGCTGGCACACAGCGTTATGCATGTACCTGGACAGGAGATAACGTCGCTACATGGGAACATTTATGGCTAGCTAATGTACAAATGCAGCGCATGTGCATGAGTGGTTATTCATTCGTTGGCTCTGATATTGGCGGGTTCGCAGAACAACCCAATGGAGAGCTTTTTGCGCGTTGGATTCAATTGGGTATTTTTCACCCTTTTTGTAGAGTGCATTCTAGTGGTGATCATGGTGATCAAGAGCCGTGGTCTTTTGATGATGATATTACTGACGTTGTTCGAAAATTTATTGAATTGCGTTATCAATTGCTTCCCTATTTATATACTATGTTTCATGACTATTCTCAAAACGGAATAGCCATGTTGAAATCTTTGGTGATGTTTGATCAAGAAGATAATCAAACCCACTTCAGAACAGATGAATTTGTATTTGGAGATCAAATTTTAGTTTGTCCTATTCAAGAGCCTAATGCTCAGGGGAGAAGAATGTATATACCAAGAGGTAAATGGTATAACTTCTGGACAGATGAAGTTGTTGAAGGAGGTAAAGAAAAATGGGTGGCAGCTGATATTGATAGTGTTCCAATGTTTATAAAAGAAGGAGCTATAATTCCTAAATACCCAGTACAACAATATGTTGGTGAAAAAGAAATTGATGAGTTGGTTTTAGATGTGTATTTTAAAGATGGGATTGAAAACTCAAAGGTCTATGAAGATGGTCAAGATGGTTATGATTATACCAAAGGAAGGTATAGTATGCGTAAGTTTAATCTTAAAGGAAAGCCAAAACAACTAAGTATTCAACAGCATAAAGATGGTACGTTTATAACGAGTTATAAAACGTTTGAATTTAAATTTCATGGATTGCCTTTTGAAATTGATGGCATAGTGATTGATAATGAAAAGGTGAATCTAAATGATATCAAGAAAAATGGTAGCCACTCAATTGTTGTGGACAAAAACTTTACAACCCTGCATATTACAGGAAAATAATATTTTTTGTATTTTACCATAACTAAACACTTAAAGTAATGAGAAAAATAATTTTAATACTAGTCATTTTTATTGGTGTAACCGCCTGTAAGACAAATCCTTTTACAGGAAAAAAGATGCTGAATTTTTATGGAAATAAGCAGATATTTCCAATGGCATTTGCTCAGTATGATCAGTTTTTAACTGAAAACGCGGTCATCGAAGATACAGCAGATGCTAGAATGATTACTAGCGTAGGACAGCGTATATCAAAAGCAGCTGAACGTTGGTTATCTGCAAACGGTTATGAAGGGTATTTGAAAGATTACAAATGGGAATATAACCTCGTAAAAGATGAGACAGTAAATGCTTGGTGTATGCCTGGTGGCAAGATTGTTTTCTATACAGGTATTTTACCAATAACACAGACAGAAACTGGTGTTGCAGTTGTAATGGGTCATGAAGTTGCACATGCTCTAGCAGACCATGGCGCACAGCGTATGAGTGCAGGTACCTTGCAGCAAATTGGTGCTGTAGCTGGTAATATTGCGATACAAGACCCACAAAAAAGAAATATGTTTAATCAAGCATATGGTTTAGGTTCTACATTAGGCATTATGTTGCCTTTTAGTAGAGGTCATGAAACTGAGGCCGATCGTATAGGATTACAAATTATGGCAATTGCCGGTTATGACCCTGTTGAAGGAGCCGAATTATGGAAACGTATGAAAGCTAAAAGCGGGGGTGAAGCACCACCAGAATTCATGAGTACCCACCCTTCGAATGATACACGTATCGCCAATTTGACTGCTTGGGCTCCTGCAGCTAGACAAGAAGCCGCAAAGTATGGGGTTACCAAGTTTGATTAGATAACAACAGTAATTATTGTATATTTAAAACCGTCAGTCAACAGCTGGCGGTTTTTTTATGACCAAACCTTATGACAAAAAGAGTAGCTATTAAAGGAAGTGAAAAACTGCTAAATGCCTGGGCATTTTATGATTGGGCAAATTCGGTGTACACCTTAACGATTGCTTCTTCCATTTTTCCAATTTTTTATTCTGCTTTATTTACCTCTGATGATGCGCTTGTTTCTGCCTTCGGATTCGAGATGAAACCGACAGTACTCATAGAAATCGTAACGGCATTTACGTTCTTAGTGGTTGCTATATCTTCTCCAATTTTATCAGGTATTGCAGATTACATTGGTAACAAAAAGAATTTTATGAAGTTCTTTTGCTATTTAGGTAGTGCTGGCTGTATAGGTTTGTATTGGTTTGATCTTGATATGATTCATACCAGTTTACTATTCTATTTTATGGGATTATTAGGGTATTGGGGCAGCTTAGTTTTCTATAATTCCTATTTGCCAGATATAGCTTTTGAAGAGCAACAAGATCGTATTAGTGCAAAAGGTTTTTCAATGGGCTATTTTGGAAGTGTTCTTTTATTGCTTCTCAATCTTGCCATGGTAATGAAGCCTGACTGGTTTGGTTTTGATATTAGTATTGCAAATGATATTCTAGAGAATGGTTCTGAAGAAGAAATAGCATTAGCTACTGAAGCTTCAAAAAACAGCGCGTCTTTTGAAGCTATGAAAATTTCCTTTATTACTGTAGGGCTTTGGTGGGCAATTTTTAGTCAATATAGCTTTGCAATTTTACCTAAAGGTGCGTCTACAGGTCAGAAAGTAAATAAAGATGTTATACTAAATGGTTTTAAGGAGTTAAAAGCGGTTTGGCAAGAGCTAAAGAAAAACCTAAGATTAAAGCGATATTTACAAGCTTTTTTCGTTTTTAGTATGGCTGTGCAAACCATTATGTTAATCGCTGTTTATTTTGGTGAACAAGAAATTTCTTGGGCAGATGATGATCAGAAAACAATGGGTCTTATCATCAGTATTTTGATCATACAACTCGTCGCAATTGTTGGTGCATTCTTTACCTCAAGAGCCTCTGATAAATTTGGAAACATCAAAACACTTATTGTAGTAAATGCAATATGGATGCTCTTGTGCGTTTACGCTTTTTTTATGAAAACGCCCGAACAGTTTTACCTAGCAGCTGGTTTCGTAGGCTTGGTAATGGGTGGAGTACAGGCATTGGCAAGATCAACATATTCTAAATTTTTGCCTGAGACAGAAGATACTACCTCTTACTTTAGTTTTTATGATGTAGCTGAAAAAATAGGTATTGTAATTGGCATGCTCATTTTTGCCATTGTTGATCATAAATACAATATGCGTTATGCTATCCTCTTTTTGGTACTTTTCTTCTTCATAGGTATTGTTTTACTTTTCAGGGTGCC
>CALLIG010000140.1 GCA_938009735.1 uncultured Flavobacteriaceae bacterium | reverse complement strand
GTTCAAGAGAGTCCCGTTTTCTTCGATAAAGAAAAAACCTTAGACAAAGTTGAATCCCTTGTGAAACTATATGCTCAGCAAGGTTGCGAGTTGTTAGTTTTTCCGGAATCCTTTGTCCCTGGGTATCCTAGAGGTTTTGATTTTGGAGCAAAGATTGGAAGTCGAACCGATGAAGGTCGACAACTATATGCAGACTATAGCACTAACAGCATCGATTTAGAAAGTGATGATCGAACACGTTTAGAAAAAATAGCAAAAGAAAATAATGTTTATGTGGTGCTTGGCATCACCGAGAAACAAAACTCGAACGGTAGTTTATATTGCTCTATGGTGTACCTCTCTCCTACTCATGGGCTACTCGGAGTACATCGCAAGATAAAACCAACAGGAACTGAACGTTTAATTTGGGCTGAAGCAGCCGGAGAATCATTGGTTACGTTTCAAACTCCTATTGGTAAATTAGGTGGGCTCATTTGCTGGGAAAATTATATGCCTTTAGCACGTATGAGTATGTATCAAAAAGGAGTAGAAATTTATATCGCTCCTACAGCTGATTCACGTGATGAATGGACATCTACCATGAAACATATTGCCCTTGAAGGCAGATGTTTTGTTATTGGATGTAATCAGTATTACACGAAAAGCATGTATCCTGAGAAATATGCCAATACCGTAAAAGACGAACCTGAAAACCTATGCCCAGGAGGGAGCATTATAGTTTCTCCTTTAGGTGAAGTAGTCGCAGGACCCTTGTTTGGCGAAGCTGGAGTACTAGTCGCAGAGCTTGATTTAGAAGATGTACCCAGAAGCAAACTAGACTTTGATGTGATTGGGCATTACGCTAGAAATGATATTTTCGAATTAAACATAAATGGTCAGCCAGAGATGAAGAAGAGTTAATCAGATTTTACAAAAACTCTAAGCACACAGGCATTGGCAAGCTAACTTCGTGTAAGAAATTCAGTTTGCCATTCTTATCATCTCTAGAAAAAACGGTGATATTATCGCTTTTCTGATTAGCTACCAACAGGAATTTTCCAGATGGGTCGATGGTGAAATTCCGTGGCCAATCCCCTTGAACCGAAACAGTTTCTATATAATTAAGATTCCCTGAGGTTTCATCTACTTCAAAAACAACAATCGAATTTTCTCCTCGATTAGAGCCGTATAAAAACTTTCCATCTGCTGACAAATGAATATCGGCGCAATAGCTATCACCTTTAAAATCAGGAGACAAAGTACTTTCTCTGCCAATTTCCATATAAGCCCCTGTGTCATTTTTTTGAAAAATGCTAATAGTCGAACTGTGCTCATTAATCACATACATAAACTTACCATCAACACTAAAAGTGAAATGTCTTGGACCATCTCCTTTCGCAAAATCTATTGATGATTGTTCCCCTTGTACATAACTATCATCTACTCTAGCATATCTTTTTAGAGCATCTAAGCCTAAATCAGCTACGAAAAGGTTAGATCCTCTGAATAAAGAAGAATGAACATGTGGTATTCTTGTTGAATCTATAACCTTGTGCTCAATTAGATTCTTTATAGTGCTTAAGCTTCCTGTATTTTCGATATTAAATTCTGCTAAATTTCCACCTGTATAATTTGAAACTGCTAATTTTTTTCCATCCGAAGAAATACTAATATGGCATGGATGGGCACCGCTAGTTGATCGGGAATTCAATAATTCCAACTGTTTATTTTTTATAGCAAAAGCGCTTACTCCACCTCCACCTAAACTATCATAGGCGTTCGTTTCTTGAACGGCATACAAATAATTCTTATCAGGAGAAATCTTTACAAATGAAGGACTAGGCAATTCTGCTTGTAATTTCATTTCGCTGAGCATCCCTGTCTTAGAATCAAATCGATAACTATAAATACCTTTGCTATCTGTATCCGTATATGTTCCGACAAATAAAGTAACTGGTTCCAATGGTGCTATATTTTTACAATTAATAAATAGAATGGCTATTATTACAAATAATACTCGAGCGCTGTATTTCATTTGATAAATGTATTGTTATTCATGGTGAAATTAAAAGAAAAAAATGACGCCATACATTCTAATCCTAATAATGCTACTTAAGTGATAATTCATTTTGTAACAAAAACCTGATTTCAGCAACTAATAAATGATATGATTCAAAAAACATTGACAGAAACTGATAGTTCAGAGTTAGCAGTTGCCAAACGAAAAATGGTAGAAATAGGTTGGGCTATGAAAGGCTTAAATCGCGTAGGAGGCATATTAGAAACTGGAATCGATAAACTACCGCAAAAGCAACAAAAATGGCTGCAACAACTTGCGCATAAAGTTTTGCATACGGTGGTCAAGGCAAATTTGAAAACAATGAAGAAAGGAAATGTGAATAGTGCGCCGTCAAACATGACGTATAAAGCACTAGTTACTTCTTCTGGAATTCTCGGTGGTGCTTTTGGGGCAACTGCTTTTGCTGTGGATTTAACGGTTGCCACTAAATTCATGATGCGCTCAATAATGGACATTGCACGTAGCGAAGGGGAAGATTTAAGTTCTTTTGATACGCAATTGGCTTGTCTTCAAGTATTAGCTCTAGGCGGAAAATCTAAACATGATGACAATCTAGATACAGGGTATTATGCAACGCGGATAGCTTTAAGTTCTGCAGTAAAAAATGCAACCTCATATGCCACAAAACACGGTGTGGGTTCTATTTTACAAGGCGCAAATAATACCTTACTTAAACTCATAAGTGCCGTGGCTTCTCGTTTCAGTATTCAAGTATCTGAGAAGTTTGTAGCACAGGCTATTCCTGTCATAGGCGCAGCTGGTGGTGGTACGATTAATTTAGCTTTTATCAATCATTTTCAAAATATGGCAAAAGCACATTTCACCATCCGTAGACTAGAACGTTGCTATGGCGAAGAAGTAGTGAAATTAGCTTATGAAGGATTGGACATTT
>CALLIG010000139.1 GCA_938009735.1 uncultured Flavobacteriaceae bacterium | reverse complement strand
CATTGAAATAATCAATACGGCATGGAACTAAAGGACGAAAGCTCAGAAGTATTACAAGCAAAACTCAATAAAACAAAAAAGATTTTGCAGGTGCTAACTTGGTGCGCAATAATTACAGTAGGATTTTTACTTTACGGATGGATAATGAAAGAAGACGGTCTTGATTCATCATTTTCTATGCTTCCAATTGCTTTTGCCTCCTTTGTCCTAATTTTCGACAAAAAGTATAAAAAGATAAAAGCAGAATTAGACTCGAGAGCGTAACTATTGGGTAAACGTTTACTTGTAATATGATAAACTATAGAATTTTCGAAATATGTGCTTTTCTTTTTAGCTTATACTTCTTTTATGCAACCTATAAAGGTTGGCCATCCGCGTTAGAGAAATATATGCGCTTTTTCGGAGTGAAAGAGCGAAAGGTTGGATTGGATAGGTTTTACAATGCATTTACAGGCATATTCTTAATTATTTTGACCATCTTTTTAGAAATAAAATTCCATAACTCAAACTAAAAAATAGTTTGCACTTGACAAAAACAAGAATTAAACAACTTTGTCTGAACTAAATAATCTTTGGAATCTAGCGAAAACTGGATTCGCAGCACCAAAACAACGAAGCAAAAAAGAACTCCTAATCTTTTCTTTAAAAATACTTCTTGTTTTAGCATTTTTCAAAATAGCCACATTTGGTCTTGCATACCTTTTACAGGCTCTTGACATCTTTCACATACCAGCGAATCTCAATAGATCAAGATTGGGAAGTTATTCTGATATTGAAATACTATTAATCGTCGCAGTTTATGCACCTATTGTTGAAGAGTTAACATATAGATTGCCATTGAAATTTTCAAAACTGAACTTTACAATCTCTATAGTTGGTTTAAATCTAGTGCTTTTAAGGAATCTGTGGGAAATAGAATATGTATATAGTTTTTTAATTAGCATAGCTATTGGAACCATAATCTACATTTTCTTGCAACCCATTAGAATAAAGCAATTAGAAGATTTATGGGCTAAATACAAGCTATGTATATTTTATTTCCTTTTGTTTTTTTATACTTTACTACATCTTAGAAATTATGAAATAACCACAGAGCTTTTATTATTTTCTCCGATCGTAATCTTGCCAAAATTTTTAGGTGCTTTGGTATTTTCTTATATCCGTCTAAGTTCTGGAATTATTATGGCCATTTGTTTTCATGCTTTTAATAATGGAATTTTAAAAGTAATAAGCTTAATTCTGAATTAGAAACAAGACAAAAAGAAAACCTAGAACTATAGGTTTAAAAGATTCAGACGTTCAAGAATATTTATTGAAGTAAATATGACCTAAAAAAACAAGCGTAAACCTGTTGTGATTTTTTTATTAAATGTTAATAAAGAGTTAATCTCCAACTCCGTAGCATAAAGAGTAGAATTTTTAGTCTCATTTTTTGTAGTTTTAAAACTGCTGTTTATTTAATTATACTTCAGCAGTTAATCCCATAAAACCAACCAAAAAATGAAAACTGTATTCAAGTTTCTTTTCCTCTGTTTAATCACATTTTGCATACCATCCAATATAATTGCGCAAGAGAAATCTAAAAACCCTTTAAAAGGCTTAGAGTTTCGAAATATTGGTCCGGCAATGACTTCAGGTAGGATAGCTGATATCGCCATTCATCCTGAAAATGAAAATATTTGGTATGTCGCCGTTGGTTCTGGTGGTGTCTGGAAAACATCAAACTCAGGTACTACTTGGAAATCTTTATTCGATAAAGAGAAAGTATATTCTATGGGTTGTGTAACCATTGACCCAAATAACCCACATACGATTTGGGTAGGAACTGGCGAAAATGTTGGAGGACGTCATGCTGGCTTTGGTGATGGTATCTATGTAAGTCATGACGATGGCAAGACATGGAAAAATATGGGATTGAAAAATTCTGAACATTTATCCAAAATTATTGTACATCCTACCAATCCTGATATTGTCTGGGTAGCTTCTCAAGGTCCACTATGGAGTAAAGGAGGTGAGCGCGGTGTTTATAAAACTATCGATGGCGGAAAAACATGGAAACGTACTTTAGGTGACGAGGAATGGGTTGGTGCAACCGACATGCTTATTGACCCGAATGACCCAGATGTATTATATGCCGCAACATGGCAACGGCACAGAACAGTAGCAGGTTATTTAGGCGGAGGACCAGGATCAGGACTGCATAAAAGTATTGATGGTGGAGAAACTTGGAGAGCCCTTAAAAATGGTATTCCGAAATCAAACCTCGGTAAAACAGGATTAGCGATGTCGCCTTTCAATTCTGATGTTATTTACGCTGCTCTTGAATTAGATAGGACAAAAGGGGGTGTTTATATGACTACGAATGGTGGTGAATCTTGGGCAAAACAATCAGATGCAGTAGCTGGTGGTACTGGACCACACTATTACCAAGAATTAATTGCTTCTCCTCATCATGAAGGCACCCTTTATTTTATGAATAATAGTGCCTTGATTTCAACAGATCACGGTAAAACCTTCACCAATATGAGTCGAACAAATCAGCATAGTGACAGCCATGCCTTGGTTTTTAAGAAGTCTGATCCGAATTATTTATTAATAGGTACAGATGGAGGTTTATACGAAAGTTTTGATAGTACAGCTAGCTGGAAATATGTGAGAAACTTACCAATTACCCAATATTTTAAAATAGCAGTTGATGATGCGCTTCCATTTTATAATGTATATGGTGGCACCCAAGATAATGGATCACATGGCGGACCGTCACGAACAATTAGTTCTGATGGTATTGCAAGTGCTGACTGGTGGAAAACACTTGGTGCTGATGGTGCGCAGACCGCTACAGAACCAGGAAATCCTGATATTACTTATGGAGAGTTTCAACAAGGAGCACTATGGAGAATAGATAGTAAAACGAGAGAATCTGTTTTCATTCAACCACAAGCTAGAGAAGGTGATCCGTATGAACGTTTTAATTGGGATGCTCCGATTCTAGTAAGCTCACATAACCCCAAACGCTTATATTTTGCTTCACAACGTGTATGGAAATCAGAGAACAGAGGAGATGGTTGGGAACCAATTTCAGGAGATTTGACTCTAAATCAAGAACGTATGAACTTCCCATATTATGGTAAATCTCAAAGTTGGGATAATGCTTGGGATGTAGGTGCAATGTCGAATTACAATACCATTACCTCATTGACAGAATCGCCAAAACAGGAAGGTTTAATTTACGCAGGTACCGATGACGGACTAATTCAGGTAACTGAAGACGGAGGTGCCAATTGGAAGAAATTCTCTTTGAATGCCATAAAAGGATTGCCTGCTACTCCGTTCGTAAACGATGTTCGTGCAGATCTTTTTGATGCGAATGTGGTGTATGCTGCTTTAGATAATCACAAGTATGGAGACTATAAACCATACATTATAAAAAGTAGTGACAAAGGAAAAACATGGACACTAATTAATGGTGACTTACCTGATAAATTATTGATCTGGAGATTAGTACAAGATCATGTAAAAAAAGACCTAATGTTTGCTGCTACTGAATTCGGCGTTTATGCAACTATGAATGGTGGTAAGAATTGGATAAAGCTAGAAAGTGGAATGCCAACAATTCCTATTCGAGATATTACCATTCAAAGACGTGAAAATGACTTGGTTGCCGGTTCCTTCGGTAGAGGTATATTCATTTTAGATGATATCTCCCCATTACGAGAGTATTCTGCAAGTATGAAATCTGCGGAAGCAAAACTCTTTCCGGTTAAGCCAGTTCATTGGTATCGAGAATCTAGTAGAGTTGGGAGTCAAGGTGATGCGGAATGGATTGCAAAAAACCCTCCATTTGGTGCCAATTTCACTTATCATATGGCAGATAAAATCAAATCTAAGAAAGACATTAGAAAAGAAAAAGAGAAAAAAGGAGATGCTAAATTCCCAGG
>CALLIG010000138.1 GCA_938009735.1 uncultured Flavobacteriaceae bacterium | reverse complement strand
AAGTATTTGGGAACGAGTCTGAAATTGTGGTTATGGATCACTTCCCAGTGCTAAGAGAGTACCTCAAAGGACAATCTAAGATCAATTGCGTATTAGTATTTGGTACAGACATTGATCTTTTCATTATTGGCCTACTGGTTTGTAAGTAGTTTGATGGATGATGCACTGGGTAGTTCGATTAATTACAGTCAACTGACTGCAGGATTTGACCGAACTGTGATCATGGATATGATCAATAATAATGCATTGAGTACAACGGCTGTTTCGTCATTTATGATGCTGATGATAGCCGTATGGTGTATAGTCACGACCTACCTCAATGCTGGCAGTATCGCCTGCATCGCCAAGGAAGAGTACCAACTCAAAAACTTCTATAAATCAGCTGGCAAGTACATGCCTAAGTTTCTAGTATTGAATGCAGTGCTTATACTTATGACAGCTGTCATGGCAGCGATCGTGATTATCCCTTTAGCATGGTATGTGGGTGATCCTTTAGATACATTTGATACGGAGCGACCACTGGTTTGGATCGTCATTATAGCTAGTTGTTTCTTGTGTCTGATTTTTGTGTTAATTTGGACTTTGATCTTCAGAGCCAAGGCACTAGTTGTTGAGAGCAGTGTAGGTGTATGGGCTGCGTTGAAAGCGTCATACCGAGCCAAAACCAACAAGAAAACCCTGACGAGCATGGCCATGATTATAGCTTTTGTGATTGGGGTATGTATGATTGCTCAGATCCGATCCATCACGGCTTATGATATAGATGTATCTAGCTTATGGCTTGTTGTAAGTATTGCACTAGGTCATGTGATGGCTTTTGTGGTAGTGTGGTTGAGGTTGTTATGTTTTCAGGGGTTGGTGGGTGTTGAGAATTAAGTAACCCAACATTTTTTAAAAAAAAGTACGGTATGAACAGAGCATATTATAAAAGGGCAATTATTGATTTCTTGACTGAGGATTTAAACTCAATTTTAGGACAGTTAAGCTTAAATCATACAAACCGCTCTCTGGAAGACCTACAAAAGAATGCTTGGGTGCGACAAATTGAAATTTTAAAAGAAGAACTAATAGGTGTATCGGGGCACGTGTATTTTGAATTCGCAATCCCAAGAATGGGCAAGAGAGTAGATAATATTGTGGTTTCAAAAGACTGCGTTTTTGTTATTGAATTTAAAGTTGGTGATGGAGGTTACGAAAAGTATGCACAAGCTCAAGTAATTGATTATGCATTGGACCTTAAAAACTTTCATGAAGGCAGTCATAATGCCAAGCTAATACCTGTTTTAGTTGCTACTAATGCTGTAGAGTCCGAATATGAACCTTTAAGTGTTTTGACTTTAGATTCGGTTGCTAAAACAAATAGAAAAGGAATTCAAGGTTTAATAAAATATTTCACACAAAACTCGACAAGTTATTTAGATCCTATTAATTGGGAGAATTCAATTTATAAGCCGACCCCGACAATTGTTGAGGCCGCACAAGCATTGTATAAGGGACATAATGTAACTGAAATATCACGTTCGGACTCAGGGACCATTAACTTATCCAAAACATCACAATGTCTGAATAGAATTATTGATCATTCTAAAAAGGTTAATAAGAAATCTATTTGCTTTGTAACTGGTGTTCCTGGTGCTGGGAAAACATTAGCTGGCCTGAACATCGCAAACGAAAGAATGAAAGTAGATGAGGATGAACATGCTGTATTTCTTTCAGGTAATGGGCCATTAGTTGATGTGTTACGAGAAGCATTAACTAGAGATTTAGTCAACACAACCAAAGAGCAGGGAGTAAAAATAACAAAAGAAAATGCAAAAAGAAAAACGAATGCATTTATTCAGAATATTCATCATTTTAGAGATGAGTACTTAAAGCATGAAGTTGAACCAACTGAAAAAGTAGTAGTTTTTGATGAGGCGCAAAGAGCATGGAATACTAAACAGGTAAGCTCTTTTATGAAGAGAAAGAAGGGTATTGAAAATTTTGCAATGTCTGAACCTGAATTCTTAGTAGATGTAATGGATCGACATGAAGATTGGTGTACTGTAATTTGTCTTATTGGAGGAGGTCAGGAAATAAACACTGGAGAGGCTGGTCTTGAAGAATGGGTTAGTGCTTTTCAAGAAAAGTATGCTCATTGGCAAGTATATTATTCAAACCTTATAACAGATAGTCATAATTATATTAAAACTGAAGAACAAAAGAATTGGCTAAATAATAATGCTACCTCAGAAGAAGAACTACATTTATCTGTTTCAGTTCGTTCATTTAGGTCCGAAAAAATCTCAACATTTATTCATGAGTTTTTAAACCTAAATGTTGACTCAGCGATAAAATTATATAATGAAGTCAAAAGGGATTTTCCCATTTTTATCACGAGGGACTTAGAGTCTGCGAAAAATTGGGTTAAAGAAAAGGCTAAAGGAAGTGAAAGAACAGGAGTAATCGCTTCTTCAGGTGCAAGACGTTTAAGGCCATTAGGAATAGACGTTAAAAATGAAATATCGGCTCCCAATTGGTTCTTAAATGATAAAGAGGACGTAAGGTCTTCATACTTTTTAGAAGATATTGCGACTGAGTTTGATATACAGGGTTTAGAAATTGATTGGACATGTTTAGCTTGGGGTGCAAATTTTCATATAAGTAATAAAGAATGGAGGTATCAAAATTTTAAAGGGAGTAAGTGGATGAATATAAATCAAGAGATAAGTAAAGAGTATTTGAAAAACACCTATAGAGTACTCTTAACTAGAGCAAGACAAGGAATGGTAATATTTGTGCCGCACGGATCTAAACTTGATTATACAAGACCTAATGAGTTTTATGATGGTACATGGGAGTATATGAAACAAATAGGGATCGAAGAATTAAAAAATGAAAAATAGCAAGATACATATGTGCAAGGTCATATCGGCCTCAATGAGATTATCTAAATAAGCATGGTTGAGCCAAAATGTAAATCAAAAAATAAAACGGCACCTTGTAACCCTGATACAAGGCGCCTTTCAGTTGTTCTAAAAAATAATGTAATTGTTAACTGAAATCTAATCTCTTCCTAGGTACCATCCTATTGCTGCTCCAGCTATTGCCGTTACTACC
>CALLIG010000137.1 GCA_938009735.1 uncultured Flavobacteriaceae bacterium | reverse complement strand
TTTAAAAACTCAATAAACTAAAATGAACATTATGAATGGAACCAGAATTATGAAAACGCTGTTTATGGCAGTCCTATTTTTAGGATTTACTGTCAACGCAGCAGAAAAGAAAGATGCTACTGCTGCGAGTAAATCCGTTGCACTTGCTGATTTTCTAAATGAGATTAGTGAGGCACATGAGGTGTTTTTTACGTATAACCCAGTTGTTATTTCTGGAGCTAACTTAAATCCAGAAGAATATCATTACAATTCTTTGGGTAAAATCATTAGTAAACTTAAAGTCAAAACTAACTTTGATTTCGAATATTTAGGTAATAAGTATTATGTTGTTCATCCTAAGAAAGTGAAAAGAGCTGCAATCGAAAAAGTTAGTACTCCTGAGGAGCTTGGTTTTGCTACTGTTAATGATTTGAGCATCCTTCAAAATACGGTTACTGGTCAAGTAGTTGACCAAGATGGTATTGCTTTAGCAGGTGTTAACATTATTGAAAAAGGCACAACAAATGGTGCTTCTACTGATTTTGATGGTAACTACACTATTGATGCAGCATCTGATGCAACTTTAGTTTTTAGCTATATCGGATTTGCAACTAAAGAAGTACAAGTTGGTGGAAAGTCTAGTATTAATGTACAATTGTCTGAAGGTGTTGAACTTGAAGAATTTATTGTTGTTGGATCTAGAACTGCACCCCGGAGTAATACAGACACACCATTACCTGTTGATGTTGTTGGTGTAAAAGAATTGACTTCTACTGGTCAAATGACTTTTGATAAAGCTTTACAATATAGAATTCCATCTTTTAACACGGTTCAAACACCTGTGAATGATGCGACTTCTTTATTAGATCCTTACGAGATTCGTAACATGGGTCCTTCTAGAACTTTAATCTTAATAAACGGAAAGCGTAAAAACTTAAGTGCATTACTTTATACACAAACTTCTCCAGGCCGTGGTGAAACGGGTGCAGATATTTCTGCAATTCCAACAGACGCAATAAAGAGAGTTGAGATTCTTAGAGATGGTGCTTCTGCTCAATATGGTTCAGATGCAATTGCTGGTGTAATGAATATTATCTTAAAAGATTCACCAAATGATGGTTCTGCAACTGTACGTTTAGGAGTAACTTCTGAAGGTGATGGTGAAACTTTTGGTGTTGCTTTAAATAATGGCTCATCAATAGGTGACGATAAAGGTTTTGTAAACTATACGGTTGATTTATCAAAAGTAAATTTAGCAAACAGACCAGGTACTGTAAATGCATTAGCTGAAGCTGATGGAGGTCTTGGATTTGGTGCAGATTTAGGGTTTGTTCAAGAATTTTTAGGTAGAAATCCAGATGGTAACAACATTAATGGTTCACCAGAAACAGCAGCTGCTAAGTTTTCTGTTAACATGGGTTACGATTTAAGTGAGAACACTACACTATATGGTAATGCAGCTTATGTTTATAAATCTGTAAACAGTTTTGCAAACTATAGAGTTCCTTATTGGAGAACTGTAGATGACTTCCCTTACTTAGCTGACTTCTTTCCTGGTGAAAACCCAAATACTGCAGGTGGCTATGACGGTTACGTTCCAACATTTGAAGGTTTGTTAAGTGATTATAACGCTACTATCGGTTTCAAATCGGTTATTAACGATTGGAATGTTGATGCAAGTTTCACAACTGGTGGAAATTTACAAACGTATAAAGTGAACAACTCACATAACAGAAACGTTGTGCTTTCTCCATCAACATGGGTTGATGCAGATGGTAATGGTTCAGTTGATGACGGTGAACTTACAGAAGGTTCTGAATTATACAGAGCAAACAGTCAGCAATCATTCGATCCGGGTGGAACTAAATTCTCTCACAACGTTGGTAACATAGATATCTCAAGATTACTTTCTGACAAAGTAAGTATTGGTGTTGGTGCTGAGTTTAGAACAGAGACTTTTGAAGTAATAGAAGGCGAATTAGCATCTTATGATGGTGGTGGTGCCGATTCATTCGCAGGAGCTTCTCCTCAAAACTCTGGTAAATTTAACCGTTATAACATTGGTGGTTACTTAAGTTTAGATTATGATGTTACTGATGCTTTCTTATTGAGCGGTACAATTAGAACGGAGAACTATTCTGATTTTGGTAACGCTTTTGTTTACAAATTCAGTTCACGTTATAAGATAAGTGATGCTTTCACATTAAGAGGATCTATTTCTTCTGGATTCAGAGCTCCTACCCTACACCAAATCTATACTCAAAAAGCGCAGTATAGCTTTATTCCTGGACAAGGTATTCAAGTAGGTGGATTAATCAATAACGTTTCAACTCAAGCGAAATTATTAGGTATTCCAGAATTAGATGCTGAAACTTCTCAAAACTTCACCGTTGGTTTTGGTGGTAAAATTGACAAGTTTAGCTATACTTTAGATTACTATAGTATTGCTGTTAAAGATCGTATCGTTTTAGGTACTGAAATTGGAGCTAGTGGAGATGCTGCTAATCCTTTAGATGTTATTTTAAACAACAACAACTTAAGTGATGTAAGTTTCTTTTCAAATGCTATTGACACTAGAACGTCAGGTATTGATGTGGTTCTTGGTTACAGAGGAATTGAATTAGGTGAAGGTAAATTGGATTTAAACTTATCTGGTAACTATACACTTCAAAATGAACTTGATGGTGACATAAAGGATATTCCTTTAGTTGCTAACTCTGGTCAATCAGTTTTTAATGATACGCAAGCTGCGTTATTATTTACGTCTAGACCAGTTACAAAGTGGATATTTGGAGCGAATTATGATATCAACAAGTTTGGTTTTTCATTGAACAATACTTTGTTCGGTAAAACTACATTTCAACAACAAGGTTTAGATCCAAGTATTTTTACTGAGTTTACTCCTAAAGTTGTTACTGATTTGGGTGTTAATTTTAACGCTACTGAAAAGTTCACAATTGCATTGAATATCAACAACTTGTTCAACATATTACCTGAATGGAGTTTTATAGCTAAAAATGCTGCAGGTCAATCTTTAATTGATGATACTACTATTCAGCCAAGTGGTTTGACTCGTATCGATGAGCAAGAGAATTTGATCACTTTTAATTCTCGTTATTCTCAAATGACTTATGATGGTTATCACTTTAGCCAATTAGGTACAATGTTCAATCTTTCTTTGAACTACAAATTTTAAGTTTAAGTTAAGTTTAATATAATTCCCCCTTAAAAGCTGCTCAGAAATGAGCAGCTTTTTTTATACATTAGATTTATGAAAATAGCACTACAAGGAATTCTGTTTGATGAAAAATCTTCTCATTTAAGAGGTCCTGCCCTAGCACCACCTTTAATTAGAAAAGCATATCATAATGACTCTGCCAATTATTTTGCTGAAAATGGTTTAGAGATATTACCAGCTGTATGGGATGACAAAGGCGACTTTGAAATTCATGATTATTTTGAAATTGAAAAAATAACTTCAAAGAATTTAGGATCGAACAATAGAATGATAACACTTGGTGGTGATCATTCTATAACGTATCCGTTACTTAAGGCACATAATGAAAAATACGGAGCTATTGATATTTTGCATATTGACGCGCATGCTGATTTATATGACAATTTTGAAGGAGACCCATATTCTCATGCCTGCCCATTCGCTCGCATAATGGAAAACAAGCTTGCCAATCGTTTGGTTCAAATTGGCATTCGAACACTATCAACACATCAAAAAGAACAGGCTGATAAATACGGAGTTGAAATCATTCAAATGAAAGATTTTAATTTGAATCAGCTTCCCGTTTTTGAAAACCCTCTTTATATTTCATTAGATATTGACGGATTAGATCCTGCTTTTGCTCCTGGAGTATCACATCATGAACCTGGTGGACTTAGCACAAGAGAAGTTCTACGAATTATTCAAAATATAAACGTTCCGATTATTGGTGCCGATATTGTTGAATACAATCCGACTAGAGATATTAATGAAATGACTGCTATGGTTAGTGCTAAGTTGTTAAAGGAAATTGCGGCTAAGATGTTAAGTGACAATTAACACCTAAATATGAGCAATCTTTACGGTGCAGAACTTGCTAAAGTCTTTGATACAATGTATCAAGGATTCATTGACTATAATGAAGAGTTTCAATTTTATGCAGATAAGGCTAATTTATGTAATGCTCAATCAATTATAGAAATAGGTTGCGGTTCTGGAAATTTAGCTAAGCATTTCATTAAAGAATTTAAATCATATCTGGGACTAGATTTAAGTGATCACATGCTTGAACTGGCAAGTAATAAAAATCCAACCGGTCAATTCTTAAAAGCCGATATGCGCACTTTCGAGGTAGAGAAAAAATTTGAGATGGCATTAATCGCAGGTAGAACTTCAAGCTACCTGCTTTCTCCCAAAGATTTAACCCATACTTTTGATTCTATTTCTCAAGTATTATTAGATAAAGGTCATCTGGTATTTGATTGTATTGATGCAGAGAAATTTGTTCCTTTTGTTATTCAAAACCCTAAAATTATCCATCATTCATCTGTTGGAGAAATGAAATTCAGTCGATCAACTAATTGGTATATTGAAAATCAAAAAGAGAACTTAATAAATTGGAAGGCTGATTATTATAAAATAAAAGCATCAGAAAAAAGTAAGCTGGGTAATGATAATGTTATCATCAAAACTTTTACGCGCAAAGAAGTCATTGCATTATTGAAAAAAAGAGGGTATGTTATTTTAAGCATTGAAGATAGGCTTTCTTATGCCTTTGATACTTTTGTAGTTCACGCTCAAAAGGTGAATTAACTATTTAGCCTTCAGGATGCATAAATGCTTGCTTTCCTAAAAGAGTTTCTTCTGATTCTACTCTATCCTCATCAGGCACACAACAGTCTACTGGGCAAACTGCAGCACATTGCGGCTCTTCATGAAAGCCCATACATTCTGTACATTTATCCGGAGAAATATAATAGATTTCATCGCTTATTGGTTCTTGAACTTCTTCGGCGTTTACTGCTTTTCCGTCAGGTAAAACAACATCTCCGTTTAGAGAAGTCCCATCACTATAACGCCATTCATCAGCTCCTTCATATATTGCGGTATTTGGGCATTCTGGCTCACAAGCCCCACAATTGATACATTCATCAGTAATTATAATTGCCATATTTCTTTTTCTTTTCTGCCGTAATTATAACAGCATCCTTACTTTTGCGCAAAGGTAAACTGTAATAGAATTTTGTACAAATATATGAACGACCAACAGAAAACATTTATTGCTTTCGTTAAACTTGGTAACTTTCTTCGAAATTTTTGTGATAAAGAAGACTTAGAGGGTGAATGGAATACTATTTTTAATGAAACTATTGCTTTAGCTAAGCATCATAACGGGTGGTTTACACCTGAGAATATAAGATATTCTTTGAAAGGATGGAGTGAGCTTCTTACTGAAGAGAATCTATCAAAATGGTTATCCAATTATAATCTTGAGCAGAATCAACCGAAAAAGGTAGCGATCATAATGGCGGGAAATATTCCGTTAGTTGGTTTTCATGATTTTTTATCTGTTTTAATTACAGGAAATACTGTGATCGGAAAGCTCTCTAGTAATGATAAAGCCCTGCTTCCACTCATTTCAAAATACCTCATTGAAATTGAACCGTCTTTAAGAGATCGAATCACTTTTACACAAGAAAAGCTTGAAAAATTTGATGCTGTTATAGCCACAGGCAGTAACAATACAGCACGCTATTTCGAACATTATTTTAGTAAAGGCCCGAATATCATTCGTAAAAACAGAAATTCAGTTGCTGTATTATCAGGAAATGAAACTACTGCAGAATTAACTGCTTTAGGTGAAGATGTTTTTCGCTATTATGGACTCGGTTGCAGAAGTGTATCGAAATTATATGTTCCTAAAGATTATAAATTTGATTCCTTTTTCAAAGCATTATTTGAATACAACCCAATCATGAATAGCGCAAAATATGCGAATAACTATGATTACAACAAGGCAGTTTATTTGATGAGTGAATTTAAACTTTTAGAAAACGGATTCTTAATACTCAAAGAAGATGAAAGCTACTCCTCTCCTATTGCGTCTCTTTTTTATGAGACTTATGACACTTCTGAAAAATTAAAAGAGAAATTAAAAAAAGAGGAAGATCAAATTCAATGTGTGGTCTCTAATCTTGGTATTGAAAATGAACTTGCATTTGGTGCAACGCAAAGACCAGAGCTTCATGATTATGCAGACGGAGTCGATACTGTTGACTTCCTGTTAAAAACATCACAGAATTAGTTCCATTTGTATGGGGATGATTCCCTTTAAATTTAGGACCTTTAAACGCTTAAAATAAAAACGATTTCCGAACCTAATTTTAGCATAAAATGAAAAAACACAATTTTAGCGCAGGGCCATGTATATTGCCACAAGAAGTATTATTGAAAGCCTCTGAGGCAGTTATGGACTTCAATGGTTCGGGATTATCCTTGGTTGAAATTTCACATCGAAGTAAAGATTTCGTTGAGGTAATGGAAACAGCCCGTTCTTTAGCGTTAGAGCTTTTAGGCTTGGAAGGAAAAGGCTACAAAGCCCTTTTCTTACACGGTGGAGCTAGTATGGAATTCTTAATGGTAGCATATAACCTTCTAGAAAAGAAAGCAGGATACCTAAATACAGGAACTTGGAGTGATAAGTCAATCAAAGAGGCTAAACTTTTTGGAAAGGTTGTAGAAGTTGGTTCTTCTAAGGATGAAAATTTTAGATATATACCAAAGGGATATACTATACCTTCTGGATTAGATTATTTACATCTTACTTCTAACAATACCATTTTTGGTACGCAGATTAAGAAATTTCCAACATCAGATGCTCCATTAGTTTGTGATATGAGTTCTGATATATTTTCAAGACAATTAGATTTCTCTCAATTTGATTTAATATATGCAGGGGCACAAAAAAATATGGGCCCAGCGGGTACAACATTGGTAGTAGTAAAAGAAGATATTTTAGGAAAGGTATCACGCCAAATTCCTTCTATGTTAGATTACAAAGTACATATCGCAAAAGATAGCATATTTAATACACCTGCGGTTTTCCCCGTTTATGTTTCTATGCTAACCATGCAATGGTTAAAAGATATGGGTGGCATTTCTGCTATTGAAGATATTAATAATAAAAAAGCTCGTCTTCTATATTCAGAAATTGAACTGAGTCCTGTTTTTGAAGGATATGCAAATAAAGAAGATCGTTCTCATATGAACGCTACTTTCAATATTACAGATGCTAAATTAAAAGATACTTTTGACACTATGCTAAAAGAAGCTGGCATCAATGGTCTTAACGGACACCGATCAGTAGGCGGTTATCGTGCATCTATGTATAATGCGCTTTCATTAGAAAGTGTAGGTATCTTAGTTGATATAATGAGTGAAATGGAACGTAAAGGATAAAAGATGAAAGTTTTAGCAAACGACGGGGTATCACAATCAGGAATTGATGCATTAGAAAATGCTGGTTTTGAAGTTTTAACAACAACTGTAGCACAAGAACAATTAGTTAGTTTCATAAATGAAAATGAAATTACTGGCCTTTTAGTTCGAAGTGCTACAAAAGTACGTACTGATATTATCGATAATTGCCCAAGTTTAAAACTAATAGGGCGCGGTGGTGTTGGTATGGATAATATCGATGTGGACTATGCTCGTGAAAAAGGTTTGCATGTAATCAATACTCCGGCTGCATCATCTGAATCAGTTGCTGAATTAGTTTTTGCTCACTTGTTTGGGGGTGTTCGTTACCTATACGATGCAAATCGTAATATGCCATTAGATGGAGATACCAAGTTCAAAGAACTCAAAAAAGCCTATGCTAATGGAATGGAACTCCGAGGTAAAACAATAGGTATTATTGGCTTTGGCAGAATTGGTCAAGCAACTGCAAAAATCGCTTTGGGCGTTGGGATGAAAGTTATTTACTCAGATCCTTATATGGAGAGTGCTTCTGTTCACGTTCCTTTCTTTGATGGACAGTCTGTTTCTTTCGATTTTAAGAGTATTTCAAAAGAAGAATTATTAAAAGAAGCTGATTTTGTAACCGTACATGTACCAGCTCAAAAAGAATATGTGATAGGCCAAGCAGAGTTTAAGCTTATGAAAGAAGGTGCTGCAATTATAAATGCGGCTCGTGGTGGAGTTATTGATGAAGTTGCTTTAATTGATGTTTTAGAGAGCAAAAAGTTAGCTTTTGCAGGACTCGATGTGTTTGAATCAGAGCCAAAACCAGAGATAAAGATTCTAATGAATCCGAATATTTCTTTAACACCTCATATAGGCGCTGCTACAGGGGAAGCACAAGATAGAATTGGCACGGAACTTGCAACTCAGATAATTGCGTTGTTGAAATAATTTCAACCAGTACTTTAGGGTATTATTCACTCTTTTTCGTACATTAAGCACACAAATTAAAACACTAATTGAAATGTCAGGATTATTAGATTTATTAAACAGCCCAATGGGCAAACAATTGATTAGCGGAGTTGCTGGTCAAACTGGTCAAGCAGAAAACAAAACTAGCGATGTATTAAGCATGGCTATGCCCCTTATTCTAGGTGCAATGAAAAAAAATGTTGCTACTCCTCAAGGAGCGCAAGGTTTAATGAGTGCATTATCAAGTAAACATGATGGTGGTATATTAGATAATCTAGGCGGATTATTTGGCGGAGGTGTTGATGAAGCTGTTACCAATGATGGTGCTGGAATTTTAGGTCACCTTTTCGGAGGTAGTCAAGGTAACGTAGAGAATGCATTGAGTCAAAAATCAGGAATGGATGCAGGTTCAATTGCAAATATTTTAAAAATAGCTGCACCAATCGTTATGGGCTTTATCGGAAAACAGACAAAGCAAAATAACGTTCAAGATGCAAGTGGAATGAATAACTTACTTGGTGGCTTACTTGGTGGTCAGCCAGAGCAAAACCAAAGTTTAATTACGACATTATTAGATGCTGATGGTGACGGAAGCATTTTAGACGACGTAGCCGGAATGGTTATGGGTGGTGGAAAGAAAGGTGGACTTGGTGGTCTTCTTGGTGGTCTTTTCGGAAAATAAAATTTATTTAAAATATCATATCAAAACCGTCTGCTAATATGCAGACGGTTTTTTTGTATCTTATAACTATGAAAAAGATTATAACATTAATCGTTTTGACTTCTTTTGTAGTTTTTGTAAATAGCTGTGGAACAAAAAAAAACGTTACTGAGCTTACTGATATAACAGCTGCTGAAAAAGCAGTTTTTAATCAAACGGAAGGTGACACGATACAAATTGCTAATGAAGAAACCGAATATGAAATCATTATAATCGAACCTGGTTTCAATACTTGGTTACTCAGTATCGCAAAACCAGAAGGCTTTTATTCACAATCTTACTTAGAGAATAGAAACTATATTATGGTCACTACATGGAATCAAAGAGTGTTGCAGCCGCAACAATTCAATTCAAGATTATATGAAATGCAAATTGATTACCAACAAGGTATTGACTATGGTTATGAAGTCAACTACAAAATGTATAATTACTTCATCTACTTCCAACGTAAATACAACCAACGATTAGGTCCGTTTGTTCCTCGAATATAAAACTGCAGCGTATATTTGCATAGCAAAAAAAGTGAATCATGCAGAAGTTCAAAGATCGTTGGCAAATACAGGAAAATTGGCAACTTATATTCCCTCTAATGGGAATTTTGGGTACAATTTATAGTTCGTTCAAATTAGCGAAAGTATTCCTTAAAGAATCGAATATTTATTTAATAGCTAGTATCACCTTAGTATTGTCTTATGTTATAATCAAAATTTGTCTTTTTATTTTCAAGAAACTCGAGAATAAATGGATTGTAAATTACAGATGGGAAATTATCAGAATATTTATCGTTTTTGCAGTAACAGGAAGCTCTAGCTTGCTAGTTAGCAGACCAATTATTGCCTTTTTAGGCATTACTAAGCAAAACCTTAATGTCTTTATCTATTGGATATTATTTGTCTTTATTAGCCTTATTTGCTATCAAATTCTTTTAGTAGCTTTCGGATGGCTATTCGGTCAGTTTCAATTTTTTTGGGCTTTCGAAAAGAAAATGCTAAGTCGTTTCGGACTTGGAAAATTATTGGAAGAAAAATAAGACTTAAGTTTTCTTTAACACTAAATTCAATAGCTTTCCTTACTTTCGTGAAATAATGAAAAGAAGTTTTTCAACATTAATCGCTTTTTTACTTTTTACTTTGATGTTTTTCAAAGTATCATCTTTTCATGTATATACACATCACGACAGCGATTCAAATGATATTGAAAATTGTGAGCTTTGTGAATTAGCAATAGAGAATCAAAATACTGACTTTTTACTTGATGCTCCATTTACTGCTTTAGAGCACAATTCCGAAATCATCGAATACAAACAACCAGCTACATACAACTTGGTTGTTACTTCCACTTTTTTACGTTTTAACTTTTTTGGACGACCCCCGCCAACTGTGGCCTAAGTCTGTTTCAAAAAGTTAAGAGTCAATATCTAAAATTGACTTCTTTAAGCGTAAAATTAGCATAATGAAAAATTATATAATGCTATTATTCCTCATACTAATGAGCAATAATAGTGTAGCACAAGACTGTAAATCAATCCTGTTAGGTGAGATTATCGATTTTCATGATAATACTCCGTTAGAGGGCGCTCTAGTTAGTGTTACAGGAAAATCATTCCAAACTCAATCAACTAAAGAAGGCAAGTTCAACTTTATAGGATTGTGTGACGGGGTAATTGAATTAGAGGTCTCGCACCCTGATTGCAAATCGCAATTCATAACCATTGAAATAACTGGTGATACCTACAAGAAAATTAGGTTGGAACATCATCTAGAAGAGCTAGATGAAGTAAAAGTAATTGGTGACAAACC
>CALLIG010000136.1 GCA_938009735.1 uncultured Flavobacteriaceae bacterium | reverse complement strand
ACCCTGATGATCGTATGTGGGTAGATGGTAAAAGCCGTATTGCAGTTTTGGCAGCATCTGAAACTGGACAACTTCATGCAACATCATTAACTCAAGACGGTCAATCCGTTACGATGAATGAAGAGGGTACTGTTCTAGTAGTAGATTTAGCTAAACCTATTCCTCCAGGAGGGAAAACAACATTTGACATGACCTTTGAAGGTCAAGTGCCCTTACAAATTCGTCGTGCGGGAAGAAATAATGCAGAGGGTGTTGCGCTGTCAATGAGCCAATGGTATCCGAAAATGGCGGAGTATGATTTTGAAGGCTGGCATGCTGACCCTTATATCGCAAGAGAATTTCATGCTGTTTGGGGTGATTTTGATGTGAAATTGACTATTGACAAAACATATACCGTTGGTGGATCAGGGTATTTGCAAAATCCACAAGAAGTGGGTCATGGATATCAAGCAGAAGGCTCAAAAGTAAAAAAGCAAAAAGGTAAAACCTTGACTTGGCATTTCAAAGCGCCTATGGTTCATGACTTTATGTGGGCAGCAGATCCTGAATATATACATGATACTCTTCAAGTTGAAGATGGTCCGCTATTACATTTCTTATACAAAGACAACAAAAAAATTCTAGAAAATTGGAAAAAACTTCAGCCTAAAACTGCGGAAATGATGCAGTTTTTCAGTAAAAATATTGGCAAATATCCATACGATCAGTACTCTGTTATTCAAGGAGGAGATGGCGGTATGGAATACGCCATGAGCACATTAATTACAGGCGAACGTAAGTTCGGAAGCTTAGTGGGTGTAACTGCACATGAAATGGCGCATTCTTGGTTTCAACATATTTTAGCAACGAACGAAGCGAAACATGAATGGATGGATGAAGGTTTTACTTCTTTCATTTCAAGATTGTGCATGAATGAAATTATGTCTCCTAAAAAGGAAAATCCTTTTGAAGGCACTTACAAGGGGTACTACTATCTAGCTACATCTGGTAAAGAACAGCCTCAAGGCACGCATGCAGATCGCTATGACAGCAATAGACCCTATGGAATATCAGCATACAGTAAAGGCTCTATTTTTCTTTCGCAATTGGGCTATGTTATTGGTCAAGATAAAATGATGGAAGCCGTTCGAAAATATTATAACGATTTCAAATTCAAACACCCTATACCCAATGATATTAAGCGTAGTGCTGAAAAAGTATCTGGAATAGAACTTGATTGGTATTTAACGGATTGGACGCAAACCACAAATACAATAGACTATGGTATTAAGTCTATCGAAGCAGACGGTGAAAAAACAAACATAAACTTAGAGCGCATTGGCCAAATGCCCATGCCTATAGATGTTTTAGTTGTTTATACTGATGGAACTCAAGAAACCTTTTACGCGCCATTACAAATGATGCGTGGTGAAAAGGAGAATCCGTATCCACAGTTGAAAAGAACGGTTTTAAAAGATTGGACTTGGGCTTCAAACGCTTATGGTTTTTCAATAAATAGACCCATTGAAGAAATCAAAGCAGTAATGATTGATCCGTCGCAGCTCATGGCTGATATAAATGGGGATAACAATATTTGGTCGCCAGAGCCAATGCCTAAAAATTAATACATGGCATTGACCTTCCCACGAAAAGAAAAGCTCAAAAGTAAAAAGCTCATTGATCAACTTTTTGTTGAGGGACAGGGTGTATCGAGTTATCCCATAAAACTGCTGTACCTTAAAACAGAACTTCCTTTTGATGTTGCCATTCAAACGGGAGTAACTGTTCCAAAGAAAAACTTCAAAAGTGCCGTAAAACGCAATCGAATCAAGCGTTTGCTTCGTGAAAGTTATCGTCTGAACAAAGACCTAATTTTTAACAATAGTGAGGGTGGTTTTGCGTTTCTGTTTATATATCTTGGTAAGAAGATGCCTGAATATCAAGAAATAGATGAGAATATACAGGCTGTACTTCATAAATTCAAAAAGAAAACCAATAATGAATAATTTGCTCAAGAAGAAGGTCTTAGTACCTGCATTTGCTTTGGTGATATTAGTTTCAGCAAGTAGTTTTAAAAGTGACTTTTTCGAAATTGCAAAACAAATCGAAATTTTCACCACGCTATTCAAAGAACTAAACATGAATTATGTGGATGAAACTAATCCGGCTGAATTGATGGATACTGCCATTAAGAATATGCTTGATGAGTTAGACCCGTATACCAAATTTTTGAACGAACAAGATGTTGAAGCTTATAAAATCAACAACGCTGGCGAATATTCAGGTATAGGAGCTACAGTACGTTCTTATAAAGAAAAACTTGTGATCATTGAGCCCTATAAAGATTATCCGGCAGATAAAGCAGGTTTGAAAGCGGGTGATCAGATTATTAAAATAGGAGATATCAACATATCAGATTTCGAAGATAATGGTAGTGAGCTTCTTAAAGGCGCAAACAACACTTCTGTAGAAGTGACCTATAAAAGACAAGGAGAAACAAAAACGACAAAAATAACAAGAGCTGGTGTAGAGGTAGATGCTGTGCCTTTCTATCATATGGTAGGTGACAAGACTGGTTATATAGTGCTTGCTAAATTTAATGCAAAAGCGTCAAGTCAAACAAAAGCTGCCCTTATTGATTTAAAAGGAAAAGGGGCAGAAAAAATCATTTTAGATCTTCGTGGTAATCCTGGTGGGTTACTTTCTGAGGCGATAAATGTTACCAATCTTTTTGTAGATAAAGGCGAGTTGATTGTTACTACAAAATCAAAAGTCAAAAAATTTAATCGGGAATACAAAACCAAAAACAAAGCCGTTGATACTGAGATTCCGTTAGTAGTACTAGTGAATGGCAGTAGTGCTTCAGCAAGTGAAATTGTTTCTGGTGGTTTACAGGATTTAGATCGCGCCGTAGTTATGGGAGCTAGAAGTTTTGGCAAAGGACTCGTGCAACGCCCTATGAAACTAACCTATGGTACCCAGTTAAAAGTAACTATCTCAAGATATTTTACGCCTTCGGGAAGATGTATTCAATCTTTAGATTATTGGAATAGAGATAAAGACAACAAAGCGGTTCGTAATACTACATTTAATACTTTTAAAACCAAAAACGGACGTACTGTAGAAGACGGCGGTGGTGTATTGCCAGATATTGAAATAGATGCTGTAAAAGCAAACCCGTTAACAACGGCATTGCTTAATAATAATGTGATTTTTGATTTTGCAACGGATTATCACTATAAGAACAAAATAGAAAACATTGATAGTTTCAAATTTTCAGATTCCGATTTTCAAAATTTTAAAACATTTGTTTCACAGAGTGATTTTTCATTTGAAACTAAAGCCGAAAAAACGATCAAAGAAGCAATGAACACTCAAGATGATATCATCTTCAATGCAACGGTTAATGAAGATTTTAAAACGCTATTATTAGATATTGAGAAAAGTAAAATTGCTGCTTTAGAAACCCATCAAAAAGAGATTCGAAGCAAATTAGAAGATGAGATCGTGAAGCGATATGCTTATCGTGAAGGTTTGTACGAATATTATTTGCAAAATGACGATGCCATTCTTGCTGCAGAAGAACTTTTAGGAAATACCTCAAAGTATGAGGGAATCTTAAAGTAAATCTTACCAGGTATATTCAGGCGGATCTATATTATTCATTCGAAGATATAAATTCGATTT
>CALLIG010000135.1 GCA_938009735.1 uncultured Flavobacteriaceae bacterium | reverse complement strand
TCAAAAACAGTTTAAAATTGTAAAGCAATTATTCGATAAAGCAGATGTTGTTATCAATTGTGGTGATGCTGGGCAAGAAGGAGAACTAATACAACGCTGGGTTTTAAATCAAGCGAATTACAAAGGTAAAGTCAAAAGACTCTGGATTTCTTCATTAACAACCGAAGCTATAAAAAAAGGTTTTGAAAACTTAAGACCATCTGAAGATTACGACAATTTATATTACGCAGGTTTTTCTCGTGCTATTGGTGATTGGCTTTTAGGTATGAATGCAACACGTTTGTACACTTTGAAACATGGAGGTTACAAACAAGTTTTATCCGTTGGCCGTGTGCAAACTCCGACATTAGCGATGCTAGTGAATCGGTTTAATGAGATAGAAAATTTCAAACCTCAACCGTATTGGGAATTGCAAACCCTTTATCGCGATACTTTATTTAGCTACGAAGAAGGCCGTTTTCTTAAGGTTGAAGACGGAGAGAAACTGGCGAAAATTGTAAAGGAACACGATTTCGAAATCATTTCTACGACCAAAAAGGCTGGCAATGAGTACGCTCCTAAGTTGTTTGATTTAACAGGTTTACAGGTCTATTGTAATACCAAGTTTGGCTTTAGTGCTGACGAAACATTGAAGATCGTCCAAAAACTATATGAGCAAAAAGTAGTTACTTATCCAAGAGTGGATACCACCTTTTTACCAAACGACGTATACCCAAAAGTACCTGGAATACTTAAAAAATTAACCAATTACGCAGAATTAACGACGCCCTTGCATGGTAAAAAGCTAAAGAAAACAAAAAAGGTTTTTGATGACAGTAAAGTAACAGATCACCACGCTATCATACCAACGGGGCAGCAAATGAATTTGCAATACAATCAGCAGCAAGTTTATAATATTATTGTACATCGTTTTATTGCGGTGTTTTATCCAGATTGTAAAGTTTCGAATACTACAGTTATTGGAAAAGCAGAACAGGTAGCTTTTAAAACTACCGGAAAAGAAATCTTAGAAAAAGGTTGGCGCGTGGTTTTTGAAACGCCAAATGCTCCAACCAAGGAATCAGGAATCCTACCCACATTTGTAAAAGGAGAAAGGGGCCCGCATGAACCATCATTTTTAGAGAAGCAAACCAAGCCTCCTAAGCAGTTTACCGAAGCAACATTGTTGCGCGCAATGGAAACCGCAGGAAAACAGGTTGACGACGATGAGCTACGTGAAATCATGAAAGAGAATGGTATTGGTCGTCCTTCAACACGTGCAAATATTATTGAAACATTATTTCGTCGAAAATATATCAAACGCAATAAAAAGCAAGTAATTCCAACTGTTACCGGAATTCAATTGATAGGTACCATTCGAAATGATTTATTAAAATCTGCCGAGTTGACTGGTAAGTGGGAGAAACAATTAAAAGATATAGAAAAGGGAACCTTTAATGCCGGAAGTTTCATTAAACAGATGAAACAAATGGTAGATCGTTTGGTGTATGAAGTGCGAAGCGAAACTAAGAAAGCTGGTATTTCATCAGTCCATAACAAGGCGGTTAGTCTAAAGAAAAAAGCACCGAAAAAATCATCAAATAATGAAGGTGGAATAACAGCTGAAAAATGCCCCAAATGTAAAAATGGAGCTATCCTTAAAGGGAAATCTGCCTATGGTTGTTCAGAATTTAAAAACAACTGCGACTTCATTATTCCATTTAAGTTTGAAGGGAAAACCATTTCAGAAAAGCAATACATTCGAATGTTGCAAAAGGGGTCGACTGTTAATTTAAAAGGTTTTAAAGTTGATAATGCTGCTATTGAAGGTTTAGTTCGACTTGATGAAAATTTTAAACTAAGACTAGAGCCTAAAAAACAATTAAACCCTAAACCTAGTCCTGTTTCTGAAAAGTCTTCTGGAGAGCATAGTTGTCCGAAATGTGATATAGGAACCGTTATTAAAGGAAAAACAGCTTATGGCTGTAGCAATTATAAAACGGGCTGTGATTTTAGGTTTAATTTCGACGTGCTACGTGAAAAGGCAAAAGGACAAGCACTCACTAAAGATTTGGTTTTTAAAATATTTAGAGAGGAATAAGTGTTTTAATGTTGCTGTAAAAGTAAGTTTCAAAGTATTCCTAAAAATTCAATCGAAAAATAAGATTCGGCGTAATACCCAATGAATATTTATCTAGCTGACCCAACTCAATAGTTTGGTTAGTATTGTCGTCAGACATTACAAACAGTCCGTAAGCTTTACTTAATTGATTATCTCGGCCGTAAAGGTTCAATAAAGAGAAACCGATTTTTGCCGTCGGCCCATTTGCTTTCTGTGAGAGTTTAAAATCATAAAGCGCTGAAATATCCATGCGGTGATACGCAGGAAGCGTTTCTGCATTGATAGCGCCGTAGTTGATAATCGTATCGCCATCAGCATCTGTTTGTGTACCTATGGCTTCTGTAAACGGAGTGCCTGATCTAAATTTCCATCCTAACGAAAATTGAATGCTATTCCATTGATAGGCATGTGACCAGGTAAGTGAATGCGTGATGTCATTATTCCCTCGAAAGGCATTCCCATTATTTAAATCATCAAAAACAAAATCTGTAGTCGAATAAGTATAGCCCACCCAAGTGGAGTAGTTGTTGATTTTCTTTTTTAGTAAAATATCAATGCCCGTTGTGTTGCTGCTTCCTTCTGAAAAATTATTAGTTGCGGATTCAAAACCTCGGGTTAAAGAAGTTAAGCCGTCAATGTTTTTATAGTAGGCATCTACATCTAGATTCCATCCGTTTTTAGAAAATAAAAATCCAGCAGATAGCTGATCGCTTTTCAGAATAGGAAATCCTTCACTACCACTTAAAGCCCAAACTTGATTCTCCAAGCCGAAATCTTGTGTGGTGAATTCTATAATTTGACTAACCGCTTGATTCTTTATTTCAGCAGACGCTTTCATTCTAAAATGTGCTCCGAATATTTTTTCTATATACAATCTAGGCTCAAAGAACGTAGCTTCGAAACCTTCATAGTAAATTGCTCTCAACCCCGCATCAATATACCAGGCTTGCGGTTTGCTATAATTGAGTTGAGAATACACCGAGTGTGTTGGACTTTTAAAATTATCACTTTCAGAAAAACCATCTTCCTGTAATACATAGGCGACTTGATTCGAAAAAAACTGATAGCCATTTGAAAAAGTGAGCTGTTTGCTGAGCTTCCAGTCCGTGCGTATTGATGCGCCAATTTCTTCTATGTTGTTTGTTTTGATAATGGGTAATTTACTTTCAAAATAGTTGCTTTCCCCTTCATAGCTAAAATCATATGCTGAATAATAAAATTGCGCTTTCGATGAGAAATTCGAATTCCAGTTTCTTAACCACGTCATGCTTGTGCCTCGATTTTGAATACCTAATTGATCTCTAGTGTCAATATCAAATTCAACATCTGTAAAAGAATAATCGAGTTTGTTGGAGGTATAGAGGTTTGAAAAAATAAGTTGATCTTTTTCTGACAGCTGCGCTATAAGTTTTAAGGTAACATCGGCAAAGTAAAACTGTTCCTTACTTTCGGAGAATTCAGGCTCAAAAATGCTTTGATTTTCAGTAATACTTGAATTTTGGAAAACCTTTTCTGAAAATTGATTGAACGCTGGGGTTTGGAAAACATCCGTAATTGATCTTCTTCCAGAAACCAAAACACCGAATTTTTCACTAACAGGTATTTTTAGAAATGCATCCGCATGAGTCATATTTATACCGATACTACCTTCAGTTTTTTTGGGAATCGTATTATCCGTATGAATGTCAATAACTCCAGAAACACGATCGCCATATTCTGATTTAGTACCACCTCTTGAAACGGTGACAGCTTTTGTTATATATGGATTAAAAGCAGAAATCATTCCGAAGAAATGATCGGAATTGTACATTTTAATACCATCCCATAGAATAAGGTTTTGATCTGGAGTACCACCGCGAATATATATGCCGGAAGCAGTTTCTGACGGACTCTCAATACCAGGTAGTAGTTGAATATTCTGTAAAATATCAGGCTCTGATTGTCCGGCTAAAATGTCTAAGTTTCTTGGTTTTACTTTGATAGAACCATCTCTGGTTTTTGATATTCCGGCTGCGAGATATTCTCGAACTACAACTTCATTTAATACATAACTATCCGGATACATCAGGTAAGCGTCACAAGTTTTTGCTAGTTGATTCGCTGGTATGTCAAGTGTTCGAAAGCCCAAATAGGAAATGTATATAGTATCCGAAGGGCTTATCTTTTTTAATTCAAAATATCCTGAGGTATCAGAAACTACACCTATGGTTTGATTTGCGTTGCTGATGGTGGCGCCTTCTATAAAACTATCGCCGATTGCATCTGTGAGATATCCGCAGAAAGTGAGATATACTTTATTTTTAAGAATGTAATAGCGTTCATCAATCTTTTCAAAAGAAACGCCAAGTTCACTTTCAATTATTGTTAAGACATCTGGTAAGAGGATTTTATCTTGAGTAAGATTTACGAATCTGTTTTTGACAAAATTGGGGTTGTATGAAAATTTCACTTCATACAAATTTTCAAGTGATGTCAACACTTCACTAAGTGGCGCTTCAGTAAAACGTATATTTTCTTGCGCCCTAATGATTAGAGAGAACAAAAAGATAACTAATAAAAAGCGGTACCTCATCTACTCTTTAACGAGAACAATAGTGTTTTCGTTTTTAAAAGTATACTTAATTTCTAAGGGTTCAAAGACGGTACGTAAAGCTTTGTTCAAATCAGTATGTGTAAAGCTTCCTGTAAAACGTAATGTGTTATCTAAAGCAGCAGCGTTAATTTGAATATCAAATTGCTTTTCTAAGGCCATTATTACTTGATCTAATGGTGCATTGGTAAAACTGCTTTCTTCTTGTAACCAAGAAGGAGCATCTGTATTGAACGACCAGCTTTCGAATTTGCCATCAATGAATCGAACTGCTTTTCCTTTGGTGATGACTTCTGATTGCCCATCTTTTTCTACCCGTACTTTTCCTTCAAAACAAACAGCTTCGAAAATTGAATTTTCAGCGTTGACAGTAAACTGAGTTCCCAATACGGTAACAGTACCTTGATCTGTTTGAACTGTAAATGTTGCGCCTTTTTTGACTTTGAAATATGCTTCACCTTCTAATACTATGGTGCGTTCCGTTTCCCAATCATTCTCGTCAAACTCCAATGATGAATCGGCATTCAAAATCACTTCTGATTGTTCCGGTAGGGTTACAGCCAACTGTCCGCCATAACCTGTTTCATAACTGGTATTTTGACTCATCAAGAATACAAAACCAATAAGCATAGCAACGGATGCCGCTACGGCATAGGCCCATTTCGGGAATAGCTGTATCACTTTGGTATCGGCAGACATTTTTTGCTGTACGCGATCAAAGTTTTTGTCTTTATCAAAAACGGGTACTTCTAATAAATCAGTACCTTCTAATATGGCAGCATAATATTTGTAGTCATCCGTCTGGCGAAATGCTTCCTTTTGTTCTTCTGAAAGGTCGCCGCTTGACCATTTGGCTAAAAAATCATCTGTAGTGTAAAATTTCTCCATGTGTTATTCTTTAGATAGCAACTCCAATTTTTTCTCTGAGTTTTAGAAGTGCTAAATGCATTCTTCGTTCCACTCCCTTTTGAGAAATGCCAATAATTTCAGCAATTTCTCTGTATGTTTTTTTATCCTTCCGACTTAATAAAAAGACTTCACGCTCTTTTGATGGCAGACTGGCAATAGCTTTTTGAAGTGTTTCCATGAACTCTTTTTCTTCGAGCACAAATTCCGGACTAATAATATGTCCTTCTTTTTTACCACTATTCTTGTTATACTTTAAAACCACTTTTTGATGCTCGTATTCATTGAAAAATGCATTTTGTGCCACTTTCATTACGAAAGATTTTGCCTTATCAAAAACTACTTTTTTACAATTCTTCCAAAGCTTGACGAAGGCATCTTGCGTTAAATCTTCTGCTTGTGCCATATCACCGCACTTATAGTAAATAAAGTTTCGAATAACTTCAGCATGAGTATCGAATATCATTCGAAAGGTTTTATCGTCACAAACGGATTTCTGTTCTACTGCCATTTTGAAAAAGGTACGGTTTCTTCAAAGCTAAATATTTCAGATGTAAAGCTGTCATTATTTCTATTTAACAACACAATACGCTTGTTATAATAACAACAGGATATACTTCTTTTACCCTATTTAAATATTTATTTAATTTTTAAATAATTGAAAATGAAGCGTTTGTGATTTAATTTTAAAAAACATGCAAAAAAAAATAGGGTGAATGAAAAGTTGCCGGTTGTTATACCAAACGATAAACATTTAATACTAAATCTTATGAAAAACGTAAAAAATTTCAGAATCCTAATCTTGTTATTTTTAGGCTTACTAACCATTCAATCTTGTGAGAAAGACTTTGTATCTGATGGCCCAGAGACTTTTGTTGATTCCGGATCTGAATCAGGTGATGATGATTTCGATGATGAAGATGATGACCTTGGAAGTGATTCCACAAATGGCGATAATTCGGAAGATGATTTTGATTCAGAATCTGAAGGTGGCGATGGAGAAATAACGGTCTATACCGTTAATGGAAGCGATATTGTAAAAGAAAAAGATTTTCAAGTTTCAGGTAAAGCATTAGATTTTCAAAAGGATGTAGCAAAGCACCAAGAAATATGGGAGCTAACGAAAAAAATCATTCCCGCGAACTACCTGACTAAAATGAGTCGGTTTATGATTTTTGCAGGTGAGGATAACGGTACTGCGGGTTATGTTTATAATACCAAAGCTGATTTATCTAAATGGGAAATGGGTATTGCTATTGATTTCGCATATGAAGGTGGTTTCAATGCTGACGGAGAATTAGCCTATACAATTATACACGAGTTTGGTCACATTTTAACCCTCGAGATTGCACAAGTTGATGCTTCAGTATCAGCTAATAATTGCACCAATTACTTTACAGGTGAAGGTTGTGCTCGCAAAGATGCTTATATCAATAAGTTACAAACTAGATTTTGGGCTGACATTGCTGATGAACATGAAAAAATTGATGAGAACCAAGATGAGCAAGAAGCGTTTTATAATAAGTATCAAGACCGTTTTGTAACGAACTATGCTTCTACAAACCCAGGTGAAGATATTGCTGAGGTATTCGCAACTTTTGTAACCAGAAATGGTGGTGTAAATGGAGTTGCCATTGCAGAGCAGAAGATACAATTGATGTATGATCACCCAGAACTTGTAGGCTTACGTGATTTCATTCGCGGAAATATGACTTCAGCAAAAGGCAAAAGAGCTTTACCAGTTGCAGGTTCGTGGAAACAAGCGAAGAAGTATGGT
>CALLIG010000134.1 GCA_938009735.1 uncultured Flavobacteriaceae bacterium | reverse complement strand
GGCGTAAGCATTTATCGGAAAAGGTAAATGTTGATAAGGATTACCATAAAAAATGTTAAGAGGCTGTTAATTTGTCTAAAGACTAATTCAATGTATAAAGCAGCTCTGAAACTTTACATCTAAAAAAGACTAAGTCTCAATTTTTAGTGTAATTATTTGAATTAGCTATCAACTTCAGGGCTGCACTATACATTTAAAACAAAAGAAGAATGAAAAAAACAATCAAATGGTTGTTTATGTTATGCCTTTTAGGTGTTTCATGGACACATGCACAAGAAAAATCAGTATCAGGAATTGTTACAGACCAGGATAATATTCCACTTCCTGGCGTTAACATTATTGTTGAAGGCACAACAAATGGTACTCAAACAGATTTCGATGGAAACTACTCCATTAATGGTAGTGAAGGAGATGCACTTATTTTTAGTTATCTCGGTCAAAAAAGTGTTCGTCAGTTAATTGGAACGAGCAATACTATGAACATTCAAATGGACCAAGATGCCGAAGCTTTGGAAGAAGTTGTTGTTACTGCATTTGGTATCAAAAAAGAGAAACGCTCTGTTGGCTATGCCGTCCAAGAAGTTAAAGCGGAGGCCATAACAAATTCAGGAGCCTCAAATGTATTAGATGCCTTAGCAGGAAAATCTTCAGGTGTACAAATTACCAGATCGTCAGGGTCTGCTGGTGGTGGTTCTAGAATTGTAATTAGAGGGGCAACTTCAATGGTTGGTAATAATCAAGCGTTAATCATTATAGATGGAGTACGCTCTAACAATGAAACACTAAATGCACAAGGAAATACAGCAGGTACTGCATCATCAAACCGATTAATGGATTTAAACTCTGAAGACATTGAAAACATAAGTGTTTTAAAGGGTGCTGCTGCGACAGCAGTTTATGGTACCGCAGGTTCAGGTGGTGTAATTCTTATTACAACAAAAAAAGGTTCTAAAGGTCAGAATTTCAAAATTAGTATAAGTTCTCAAGCCGCTTTTGATCAAGTATCGCAATTGACGAGGCTACAGGACACATATGCACAAGGTAGACTAGAAGATGGGGTACCAACATACAGAGGCTCTGAAACTGGAGAATCTGGATCATGGGGGCCTCGGCTATCTGATTTAGAATACAGTAATGATAGTAGCATTTATGACGCCAATAACCCAAGTGGAAATTTCGGAAATGCTTTTGATAGCAATGGCAATTATAGATGGGACAATAATGGCTTTTTGGTAGCAAGAGGTCTAGGCAATGGAATACCTGCAAACAACTACAACACCCTTAATAGTGAAGGGTTTTTTCGTACAGGAATAGCATTGACGAATAACATAAGCATTTCCGGAAGTAACGAATCATTGACGTATAGGTTTTCAGCTTCTGATTTAGATCAAGATGGTGTTGTTCCTAATGAAACATACAAAAGAAAAACTTTTAATCTCGGGGCGACTTTTCAAGCTACTGAAAAGTTATCTTTTGAAACAGCAATAAACTATGCAAGGTCAGATTATGACAGAATCCAACAAGGGTCAAATACATCTGGCTTATTATTGGGTTTATATAGAACGCCAGCATCTTTTGACAACTCCAATGGCTTAGGTACAGCTGGCAGAGATAATCCAGCTGCATACGAGTTTGCAGCCGATCGTAGTCAAAGAAATTACCGTGGCGGTGGTGGATATGACAATCCGTACTGGGTTATAAACAACGCCCCTGGCGATGAAGAAGTACATAGAGTGTTTGGAAACTTCAAAACCAATTACGCATATAGTAACTGGCTTAATATTGGTATAAACCTAGGCCTTGATGTAACATCCGACAAAAGAAAACAAGCATTCGAAATAGGATCACGAACAAACCCTACAGGTAGAATTATTCTTGACGACTATTTAACAAGGCAATCAGATATAAACTTATTTGTAACAGGAGATGGTAATCTTAGTGAATCACTTTCTTTTAATTATCTGGTTGGAGCAAACTATTTTAGCTTCAAACGAGACCAACAGAATGCAGTTGGTATTGGATTACTTTTCCCAGGCTTTCAAGACATCAGTAACACAAGTACAATATCAAGTTTTACAGATGTTACCAAATATCGATCTAAAGGTTTCTTTGTAAACTCACAAATTGGCTGGAAACGTATGCTGTATTTAAACTTTTCTGCAAGACAAGATTATGATTCTAGATTACGTGATCCTGCAAAAGATTTTAAACAAAGTGATATTGGGTTCTTTTACCCTTCTGTTTCTGGGTCTTTCGTATTTACTGAAGTTTTACCCAAAAATGATTTCTTAACTTTTGGTAAACTAAGAGCCTCTTGGGCACAGGTGGGAGCACCACCTCCGACTGCATATTCTACTTCAACTAGTTATGAAGTGAATGACGTTAATAGTCCACTTGCTGGTGGATGGGGAAATGGTATTACGTTTCCAATAAACAGCATCACTACTTTTGAATTAGATAATTTACTAGGTAATCCTGATTTAAAATCAGAGCTAACAACTACCACGGAATATGGTATTGATTTAAGGTTTTTCAAAAACAGACTAACTATTGATGCAGCTTATTTTGAAAATGAGGTTGATGATGCTATTTTAAACGCATCGTTGTCAGCTTCTTCAGGCTTTACCTCTAAATGGGTAAACGCTGGTGTAATGAGCGGTAAAGGTTGGGAAGTAACTATTGGCGGAACACCAATAGAATCAGAAAATTTCAGTTGGAATACCACATTAAACTGGAGTACTAGTGAAACAATAGTTAAAACTCTAGCTCCGGGTATTGAACGTCTTTTTCTAGCTGGTTTTGCTACCGCTGGAACCTATCTAGTTGAAGGTTTACCTTATGGTGCAATCGTTGGGGGAGCTTATTTAAGAGAAGAAGCAGGTACTGCTTCTGATACTAGTCTTTCTATACCTGGAGGCGCAATAGTTATTGACCCAGATACAGGGTATCAAGATATTGACAATAAGCAACGTGTAATCGGAGATCCTAATCCAGATTTTATTCTAGGATGGAACAACTCTTTCAAATACAAAAACCTTTCATTGAACTTTTTACTTGACTGGAAAGAAGGTGGTGATGTTTGGAATGGTACAGCTTGGGCTTTATCATTTTTCGGTAGATCAGAACTTACTGCCCAAACAAGAGAAGAAACCCCATTTGTAATAGATGGAGTTTTACCAAATGGCTCTGGTGGTTTCACTCCAAACAATATACCAATTGTTAGAGATAGAACATACTGGACATCTAACGTAGGTGGTTTTGGATCAGTAGGAGAACAGTTTGTAGACGATGGAGGTTGGTTGAGATTAAGAGAACTTTCGCTTTCCTATAATTTCACTAAAGAAATGTTTAAGAAGATTCCTCTTATAGAGAGTGCATATATAACGTTTACCGGAAGAAACCTTTGGATTAACACCGATTACAATGGAGTAGATCCTGAAACAAGTTTAACTGGGAATGGAAATGGACAAGGTTTTGATTATTTCAACAACCCAAGCACAAAATCTTATGCGTTCAAGGTTGGATTTAACTTTTAAAAAAATTGAGATGAAATTAAAAAAAATTATAAACGTATTTATACTTGTACTAATCACATTGTCGTCAACATCATGTGAAGATGATTTCTTTGCAGACAACAATGCTGATCCTAACAAGCCATTGGATGTAACAATTCCAGCGGCGTTACCATCTATCCAATTGGCTATTGTTGATTCAAAAGGAGGGCTTTACTCTACTTTTAGCAATATGTTCATTCAACAAGTAGAAGGTGTAGAAAGACAATGGGAATCTTTTAATAAATATGATATACAACCCGTTCGAACTAATCAGCCTTGGAGACAAATGTATGAAAAGGTATTTGTTGAACTTAGAATTGTATCTCAGAAAGCTTCTGATGATGGACTTAATCACTACCTAGGTGTAGCTAAAACTTTAGAAGCTTATGCATTAATGATGACTACTGATGTTTTTGGTAATGTACCATTCACGGAAGCGGGTTTAGGTGATGAAAATCCAAATCCAGCTTATGACGATCAGCTTAGTGTTATATACCCTACAATACAAACACTATTGACTGATGCCTTAGTACTATTTAATTCTGATCCTGGGTCTATTGTGCCTGGTTCAGACGATGTTTTGTATGGAGGTGATATTGACGCATGGAAACTGGCTGCTCATGCTATTTTAGCCAGACAGTATTTGCATTTAGGTGATGATGCCAACGCACTAGCAGAAGCAAAGTTAGCTTTTGCAGGTAAAGCTGATAATATGGGATTCAATTATCCAGGTGGTGGTAACGATGGCGGATGGTATGGTTTCAATGATGTAAGACAAGGTGATATTGAATTTCACCCTACGATGAGAACCATCATGACTGACTTAAACGACACAGATCGATTGGCTGTTTTAGACCAAACATTTGATGCAGATCATCCATATTTAGTTGCTGCAATGCGCGAAGATTTAATAACCTATAGAGAGATGCAATTTATTATTGCTGAGACATCTACTGATCCTGCTGAAAAGCACGCAGCATATCTTAATGGTATTAATGCATCATTTGAAGAAGTTGGGCTAGAAGCTACAGAATACGATGCTTATGTTGCTCAAACTGAAATAAATCCAGGTATGGGTAGTCTTACATTGGAGCAAATTATGACTCAAAAATATATTGGGTTATTTGTTCAACCCGAAGCTTTTAGTGATTGGAGAAGAACTGGCATTCCGAATTTAACACCTGTTGCCGGCTCTGCAGTACCAAGAAGATGGTTCTACCCAGAAAATGAGTATTTATTTAATTCTAGTGCGCCAGCCCGTGATGACCAATTACTTTTTGAAAGAGTTGGTTGGGACAATTAAATAAAACATTGTTAAATAAGTACGCTTCTTGTCATACAGAAGCGCCACTATTTACGCCAAAAGTAGATTGGGACACTTACTGATGGATTGTATTCAACTGAAACCGTAAATAGTTCAAAAACCTGTAGCTCCGTCTGCAGGTTTTTTTTATTCCTAGAAAAATAGGTGCTACACTTTGGAAAGTAGTTGCTTCTCTTCTTTCAACGTTTTCTGAACCAATATAGATTCCCAACTGATATCAGAGATATAGTTTATTACTAAATTGTTGAAGATTTTTGGTTGTTCTACATTTACCACATGACCACAATGTTCGATCAATAGTAAGCTTGAATTTTCATTATTTTGTACTGCTTTTTTCACCGCGGGCAAAAAGAGGTAATCCTCCCCTCCCATAACATATAAGGTTGGAATTTCTACTGCAGTAGCTCTAAACAACCTTAGCAACGGGTTTATTTCTGCAGTTAACTTGAACCATCTTAAAAACTCTTTTTGACATAGTTTTCTCGCTTCCCGAACAAAAAGTAATCGAGATTCTCTATGATTACTATGCGGCATAATTATAAATGCAAAGAATTTATAAAGCCATATATAGGGCACAACAGACTTAAAAATAACTCCTAAGCGCATTAAAACTTGAGATCTAAAATTGAGCTTCAAAATGGCTCCACCTAACACCATGCTTTCTACTCTATTAGGACAGCGATCTGCATAATTACGTATAAGTATTGTTCCAAGAGAAATACCAACAAAATGAGATTTTTTTATTTTAAGATGTTCAATAACTTCAGAAATATCATCAGTAATAACATCGAAGGTATAATTATCATTAAAAGCGTCTTTTAAACTTGGTTTCGATTTACCGTGACCCCTTAAATCAAGAAGGAGTACATTAAAACTCTTTCTAAACTCCCTAACCTGTTTATGCCAGATAGATGAACTACCGCCAGCCCCATGAACGAAGGTTACCCAAGTTGTGGATTCTTTATGAATGTATGTTGTGTAGTCTAGCAATATTTTAAATCTAAAACGCCTTTGTCAGCTAACTAGCAATGTATTAAACTTTTCATAGTTATTGCTCGTTTATCGGAATTTTTAACAGAATCATCGAATGATCATTAATTGCAGCATTAACAAATTGACAATAAACCATCAACAGAACTAGTTTTTTATCATATTCATCGATTGCTGACGTCTAAATTCGCACCTCGCACGTATATTTGTAAGAACTATTTATATAACTATGGAAAATCAATATTGTAAAGTAGGAGCCGTTACCCCATTGACGAGCAACAGACAAACTATTCATCTATTAGAATTTCAGTACCAAAATTTCTTAGATAAAGCATCTACTATTAATGATGCAAAATTGATAGAATTCTTTGAGTCTAAAGCCCAAAAAGTACAGCGAATTTTAGAAAACTTAGTTTAGTAATTATACTAAATTAGTAAGTTCTTTCTGCATCTGAATTTGAATTTTTTTAGCACTTTCTGCCGCCGCCTCAGCAAAATTCTTACCGTTCGAAGCGTATATAATACCTCTAGAAGAATTTATTAATAGACCAACTTGTTGGTTCATACCGTATTGACAAACCTCTTTTAAGCTGCCCCCTTGAGCACCAACACCTGGCACTAACAGGAAGCTATTTGGCACCAATTGACGTATCTCTGTTAAAAAAGTCGCCTTTGTAGCGCCAACGACGTACATCAAATTTTCAGCGTGCTTATAAGTTTGAGAAGTTTCTAAAACACTTTTATACAACTCTTTACCTTCAATCTTTTGTGTTTGAAAGTCATAAGCACCTTCGTTAGACGTTAAAGCTAAAAGTATGGTATGCTTACCTTCAAATGCCAAAAAAGGCTCAACAGAGTCTTTCCCCATATAGGGCGCAATGGTCACAGAATCAAATTCTAAATCTTCAAAAAATGCCTTTGCATATCGCGTAGACGTATTACCTATATCTCCTCTTTTCGCATCAGCAATTGTGAAAATTTCAGGATAATTTTTATTAAGATATTGAATTGTTTTTTCCAAAGCCTGCCAACCTTTAATTCCGTAAGCTTCATAAAAAGCAGTATTCGGTTTGTAGGCCACACAAAGATGGTGTGTTGCATCAATTATTGCCTTATTAAAAGCAAATATAGGGTCTTCCTCATATAGTAAATAAGACGGAATTTTATCAAGATCGGTATCTAAACCGATACAGAGAAAAGATTGTTTCTTATGAATTTGTTGAACTAGAAATTCTGTAGTCATGAAAAAATATTTAGAAAATCTCTGATGCTTCTTTAAGCTTCTCTGTATTCTCTACAAATCGCAACTCATCAATTATTTTTTGAATATCACCATTAATGATATTTTGTAAATCATAAAGCGTTAATCCAATACGGTGATCAGTAACACGACCCTGAGAATAATTATACGTTCTAATTTTCGCAGACCTGTCGCCACTACTTACCTGCGAATTTCTTCGAGCAGCATCTTCTTCATGCTTTTTGGCAAGCTCTTGATCATAAAGACGTGATCTTAATACTTTAAAAGCTTTGTCTTTGTTTTTATGTTGTGATTTTTGATCTTGACATTGCGCTACCAATCCGGTAGGAATGTGAGTTAATCTAACCGCAGAATAAGTTGTGTTTACAGATTGCCCACCCGGACCAGAAGAACAGAAAAAATCAATCCTTACATCTTTGGCTTCTATTTGAACATCAAAATCTTCTGCTTCAGGTAGAACCATCACCGTTGCCGCACTTGTATGAACACGACCCTGAGTTTCTGTTTGTGGTACCCGTTGAACACGATGCACCCCTGCTTCAAATTTTAGAGTGCCGTATACATTTGAACCAGATATTTCAAATTCTATTTCTTTATATCCTCCACTTGTACCCTCACTCAAATCAATGACATTGGTTTTCCAACCTCTTGATTCACAATATTTGGTATACATACGATACAAATCACCAGCAAATATACTAGCTTCATCACCACCGGTACCCGCTCCAATTTTCATGACCACATCTTTTGCGTCTTCAGGGTCTTTCGGAATGAGCATTAATTTTATTTCTTCTTCTAGCTTAGGAAAAGCTTCTTTAGCCTCATCTAGCTGCATTTTGGCCATTTCAACCATTTCTGCATCGCTACCATCAGCTATAATTTCTTGCGCTTCTTCTAAGTTATTGGTAAGTTCTAAGTATAGCTCACGCTTCTCAACAAGAGCTTTAAGATCACTATACTCTTTCGTTAGCTTAACATATCGTTTTTGATCAGAGATGATATCAGGCTGAATAATTAGGTCTGAAACCTCATCAAAACGTTGTTTTACAATGTTTAATTTGTCTATCATTTCTCTTTCTACTCTAGTGCTGCGAATTTACGATAAATTTGTACATTTAGATATATCTGTTCCAATTGATGAGTTACTTATCACTTACTAAAACCTTTCAGCTTTGTTTTCATTTTTATAAGAAGATTTGGTTACTAAGTATTGGCATCACAATTTTTCTGCTTTTTCTTAATTCAGAAATTCCCTTATATGCGCTTAGCTTATTCAAAATATTATTTTTCGGAGTGATTTTTATATACTTCCTAGATCCTGGTTTAAAAAAGCAGCTCATTTTTTACAAAAATTTCGGACTTTCAAAAATTACATTAATTCTAATATCATTTTTAATGGACCTATCAATTACGGTATTACTAATTCTAATCATACGACTATTTTGATTCTAGAAGCAGATAATATTGTTTTGAGTTTTGGGGACGAAAAAATCTTATCTGGTATTTATTTAAAAGCTGAGACTGGTAAGGTAACTGGTATTTTAGGACGGAATGGCTGTGGAAAAACATCCCTTTTACGCATCATTTTTGGAGATCTAAATTCTAAATATAAAAACATAAGAATTAACACTAAATACCAAAAGAGAGACCTTTACAAAACGAATTTAATCTCATATTTACCTCAGCATCAGATACTACCTAAGAATATAAAACTGTCTAAAGCTTTTAATTTATTTAGCGTTGACTGGTCGTCATTTGTTGAACAATTTGAATCTTTCAGAATTTATAAAAATTTCAAAACCGACAATCTATCGTCTGGCGAACTAAGAGTTGTAGAAACTTATCTTATTTTAAATTCAGGCAAGCCTATCATCTTTCTCGATGAACCTTTCTCCTTTATTGCTCCGCTGTACATTGAAAAATTCAAACGCATCATTGAACAAAAGAAAAAACAAGCAGCAATTGTAATTACAGATCATTTCTATAGAGATATTCTAGATATAAGTGATTCTGTATACTTCCTAAAAAATGGATATTCAAAACTCATTAAATCAAAAGAAGATTTAGAACGAGAAGGATATGCGAATATTTCTTAATCCTTTATTTATTATAACACAACAGAAATTTCTATCTCATTAGTTGGAATCAAGGCTAATTCTCAAATAATATTCCTCCGCTTTTATGAACCTTATTTTCGCTGTCAAAAAGAACTACATCGATTCCCCCAAGTTGATTGATCATAGCTAATCCGTCTTCCTTTCCCATTATAAAAACGGCCGTTGCCAATGCATCGCAGAGTTCAGCACTTTTTGCAAAAATAGAAACTTGGCTTATACCTGAAGTAGGATAACCCGTTCTTGGGTCAATAATATGTGAATAGCGCCGCCCTTTAAAACTGACAAATTTCTCATAACTACCTGAAGTTGCTACAGAAGATTCTACGACAGAAAGCCAAGAGACGATCTTATCAGTACTTTCAGGATTAACCACACCTATAATCCACTTCTTACCCGTCACATCAGTACCCCAAGTGGTGAGATCACCAGCTGCATCAATTATTCCGCCGACGACTTGCCTAGAAGCTAAAAACTCTTTCGCTCGATCAGCAGCATAGCCTTTACCCACAGCACCAAAAGAAATTTTCATGCCTTCATCTTGTAAATAAACGGTTTGATTTTCGCTGTTTAGAATGATCTTTTCATAACCAACTTTCGATACTGACTTTTTAATATCCTCATCAGAAGGTATTTCTTTCATTGAGCCATCAAACTTCCAAACCTCATCCATTGAAGCAAAAGAAATATCAAAAGCCCCGTCGGTTACGCTTGAAATTTTATTACAGCGCTCAATAAGCCTAAAAAGCTCTAAGCTCACTTTTACAGGTTTAATACCTGCGTTTTTATTGATTTGAAAGGTTTCAGATTCTTCATCCCAAGACGAAATCATTTTTTCAATTCTTGTAATCTCAGCAATCGCTTCTTGAATATTGATTTGAGCAATTTCTTCATTAGCAGCTACAACCGTAATGTTAAATGGGCTTCCCATTAACTTCAGCGTTTTCTTTGCTGTAATGTATTTGTACTCCTGAGCGAAACCCGTGAAGGTTAAAAGCCCAAAAAATAAAGAAATGAAAACTTTCAGTTTAATGAAATTTTAGTAGTTACTCAAAAATTCGAAGCGTGTCTCCGGTCAACTCGGTATTGTAAACCTTCAATGTTTTTGCAGGGTTACCATCTACCTGGTTCAATGGAGTACCATTCTGTTCAAAGCGTGAACCGTGCACATCACAATAAAAAATACCGCCGTCTTGGTCTACAAATCTAACTTGGTCATACGATCTATGACTACAAATTTGACTAGCTGCAACAAACTGCCCTTCTAGATTTTTAACTATTACTACTAAATTTTTCAGGATATAACCACCGTTTTCTGCAAGATTACTTGCTTCTGAAGAGTTAAGATCAATTGTGAAGTCAACATTAGTAGGCTCTTCGACTATAATTCCGTCTTCATCTTCATCCTTATCAGATGAGCATCCGTTTAAACAAGGAAACGTGAGTGCAAAAGCCGCACCAGCGCCTAAACTTCGTAAAAATTGTTTTCTTTCCATAGCTGGGGTGTTTACTATACAAAACGCAGTAATCAGATGATTCGTATACCCTAGTAAACAAAGGTTCCAAACTCACTTTCTATAGTCAATTTCTTGGAGGCATTTTCTTCTACTCTACCAATAATTTGAGCTTCAACTCCAAAACTAGCTGATATAGCGATTAAATCTTGCGCAATTGTCTCATTTACATACAATTCTAACCGATGTCCACAATTGAAAACTTGATACATTTCTTTCCAATCTGTACCTGATTGCTCTTGAATTAATTTGAACAATGGTGGAATTGGAAATAGATTGTCTTTGATAATATGATTTTGATCGATAAAATGAAGAATTTTAGTCTGAGCTCCTCCACTACAATGAACCATACCATGTATTTCTTTGGATGTATATTTAGTAAGTATCTTTTTTACTATAGGAGCGTAAGTTCTTGTCGGAGATAAAACCAATTTACCCGCATCTAAAGAAGTATCCTCAACGCTATCAGTAAGTTTAGTCTTCCCAGAATACACCAAATCTTCAGGAACAGAAGCATCAAAACTTTCTGGATAACTGGTTGCCAAATACTTTGAAAAAACATCGTGACGGGCTGATGTTAATCCGTTACTACCCATACCGCCATTATACTCAGTTTCATAAGTAGCTTGACCAAAAGAAGACAAACCAACAATTACGTCGCCAGGCTTAATATTAGCGTTATCAATAACATCACTTCGCTTCAAACGCGCAGTCACGGTAGAATCAACAATTATGGTACGTACCAAATCTCCTACATCTGCAGTCTCTCCACCAGTAGAATGGATGGTAATACCATGTTCTTTTAAATCAGCAATAAGTTCTTCAGTACCATTAATAATAGCGGACAAAACCTCACCAGGAATCAAATTTTTATTTCTACCAATAGTAGATGACAGCATAATATTATCCGTTGCCCCTACACAAATTAAATCATCAATATTCATGATAAGTGCATCTTGAGCAATGCCTTTCCATACCGAAATGTCTCGGGTTTCTTTCCAGTACATGTATGCTAATGAAGACTTGGTGCCCGCACCATCAGCATGCATGATTAAACAATAATCATCGTCATTGGTTAAATAATCAGGTACAATTTTGCAAAATGCTTTTGGAAAAAGTCCCTTATTGATATTTTTAATGGCGTTGTGAACGTCTTCTTTTGAAGCAGAAACGCCTCTTTGATTGTATCGTTCACTATGTGATGAGCTCATTGTTCAAAGTTTGTGGCAAAAATAGTGGAATTGTATCTATCTAATGAAATTCTATTTACTACTTTATAAACAAAAGTTCACGATACTTTGCTAACGGCCATATTTGATCATC
>CALLIG010000133.1 GCA_938009735.1 uncultured Flavobacteriaceae bacterium | reverse complement strand
TCGTGTTGGTAACTTAATGGCACAAATTGATCCCAAATCAAAAGGCTGGAACGGAAATTTTAATGGTCAACCCTTACCTGCATCAGATTATTGGTTTAAAGCCGTCACCTTCAATCGAAAGAAAATCTATGGCCATTTTACGCTAAAACGATAATTTCTCATCAAATATTAGTATCAATTTTTAATTGTAATGTTAAAGAATATGTTTTGTTTATTGTTGTTTTTTATTACCCTTTTGGGTAGTGCTCAACAATGCCCAACAATATCATATCCCGTTGATGGTGAAACAGATATTCCGGTTGACGCAACATTAACATGGCAAGAAGTAACGGGAATAAATGGCTATCTCGTTTCTTTAGGTACAACCCCGGGTGGAACTGACTTATTAAATCGTGCAGCCACGGGTATAATTAACTCCTATAAGCCTCCTGTTGGTTTTCCTGATAATACTCGAATTTATATGAGCTTGGGTATTATTAATTCAAATGCACAGCCCGTGGCCTGCGGAAGTATTGTATTTACAACAGTTGATGTGACTACTTCCCCTTCATGCACCATTCTTGTAGGTCCAGATGACAATGCAGCTGATGTGACGATTGTAACTGATATTATATGGGCTTATTCCCCAACAGCAACGAGCTATAATGTTTCTATTGGAACATCTGAAGGTGGAACTGATTTATTAAATGATGTTAATGTAGGTAATGTATTATCCTATAATCCACCAGTAAACTTACCAAGAGATTTACGCATTTATGTCACCATACGTCCAGAAAATGAAAATGGTGTAGCGACTCCTTGTAATGAAGAAAGTTTCTTTACAGGACCTGTAGACGACCCTTGCGAGGAAGTAGACCCCATTACCGGGGAAATTATATCCTCAAGACCAGTAATAGAATTCCCCACTTTATTCATTAAATGTGAGAATAGCGGACCGAAAACAGTTTCACCACAAGGTCAAGCTGATGGTTATCGATGGTACAAAATAGATGGAACGAGCGAAACTTTGCTTTCTCAAAATCGAAATTTTCAAATTACGGAAGCAGGAAATTTTGTTTTAGAATCTTATAATTACATCACCAAATCGGGCATTCAGTTAGAATGTGCAAGTTTTAATAATTTCAATGTGGTGACGTCTGAACCAGCTATTATTGAATCTGTTGATATCAGAGAATTGACGGTAGGCAAACAAGTAATTGTTAATGTTATTGGTAATGGAGAATACGAATACACACTAGACGATGAAAACGGAATTTACCAAGATGAAAACATTTTTGTAGATATTGCCGACGGTCCACACACGATTTATGTTAGAGACAAAAATGGCTGTGGTATTGTTTCTCGCCTTATAGAACGCGGAATAAAACGTGATGATTTTCCAAATTTTTTCACACCGAATGGCGATGGAGTTAATGACTTTTGGCAGTTTGTGCTTCCGCCAGAAATTACAAGCATACCAGAAGTACTGCTGGGAGATATCTATATTTTTGATCGCTACGGAAATTTTCTACTCCAGCTAGACCCGGCCTCAAGAGGCTGGAATGGCAATTTTCTTGGCAAACCACTTCCGTCATCTGATTACTGGTTTAAAGCAACTGCTGCCACTCAGAAAAATTTAGTAGGGCATTTCACACTTAAAAGGTGATTTTTAAACTGCTTCTGTTGATCCGTCTGACCTACACTATAGAAAATCAGAAATTCATAAAAAACCACTTCAATTATCTTTCAAAAGACATCAAATTAACCCGCTTCATTTCGTATTTTTAAACGATGAAATTTAAGGTCGTATCAGAGTTCAAACCTACAGGAGATCAGCCTCAAGCTATCAAACAATTGGTAGATGGCATGAATGCTGGCGAAAAATACCAGACTCTATTAGGGGTTACCGGTTCAGGTAAAACATTTTCAGTTGCTAACGTCATAGAACGTGTGCAAAGACCCACTTTAATCTTAGCACATAACAAAACCCTTGCGGCACAGTTATACTCTGAATTCAAACAATTTTTTCCGGAGAATGCTGTAGAGTATTTTGTTTCATACTATGACTACTATCAGCCGGAAGCATTTATTCCGACTTCGGGACTTTACATCGAAAAGGATCTTTCGATAAATGAAGATATCGAGAAGCTTCGTTTGAGCACAACTTCTTCATTATTATCAGGGCGCAGAGATGTTATTGTAATTGCATCTGTATCCTGCTTGTATGGTATCGGAAATCCTGTTGAATTTCAAAAAAATGTCATCAACATTAAAAAAGATCAGGTCATTGCCCGTACTAAGTTTTTACACCAACTAGTGCAAAGCCTGTATTCACGCACCACAGCGGACTTTAGAAATGGAAATTTCAGAGTAAAAGGTGATGTAGTAGATGTTTTCCCAAGTTATGCTGATCACGCATACAGAATTCATTTTTTCGGAGATGAAGTGGAAGAGATTGAAGCTTTTGACCCCTTCAATAATAATGTAATAGAGATTTATGAGAATCTAAATATCTATCCAGCAAACATGTTTGTTACTTCTCCAGATATCCTTCAAAACGCCATTCATCTAATTCAAGAGGATATGGTGAAACAGGTAGATTATTTTAAAGAAATAGGCAAACACCTTGAAGCGAAACGACTAGAAGAACGTACTAGCTTTGATTTAGAAATGATCAGAGAGTTAGGCTATTGCTCAGGTATTGAAAATTATTCAAGATATCTAGATGGTCGTGACCCTGGTACCAGACCGTTTTGCCTACTTGATTATTTTCCTGATGACTTTTTAATGGTAATTGATGAAAGTCATGTTACAATTCCACAAGTACACGCTATGTACGGTGGCGATCGCTCGCGTAAAGTAAATTTGGTTGATTACGGATTCCGTTTACCGGCAGCGATGGACAATAGACCCTTAAAGTTTGAAGAATTTGAAGCATTACAAAACCAAGTAATTTATGTAAGTGCTACTCCTGCTGATTATGAAATGAAATTAAGTGAAGGCATTTTTGCGGAACAAATCATTCGTCCTACCGGATTATTAGATCCCATTATTGAGGTTAGGCCAAGTTTAAATCAAATTGATGATCTCGTTGAAGAGATTCATCAGCGTGTAGAAAAAGATGAGCGAACACTTGTAACCACATTAACCAAAAGAATGGCTGAAGAGCTCACAAAATACTTAAGTCGCATAAATGTACGCTGTAGATATATTCATAGTGATGTAGATACTTTGGAGCGAGTGGAAATTATGCAAGACTTACGCAAAGGTATTTTTGACGTTTTAATAGGTGTTAATTTACTTAGAGAAGGTCTCGATTTACCTGAAGTTTCATTGGTTGCTATTTTAGATGCAGACAAAGAAGGGTTTTTAAGAAGTGAGCGTTCTCTTACGCAAACCGTAGGAAGAGCAGCGAGACATTTAAACGGAAGAGCCATCATGTATGCAGACAAAATCACGAAGAGTATGCAAAAAACTATGGACCAAACAACGTATCGTAGAGAGAAACAAATAGCATACAACTTAGAGCATAACATGGTGCCTAAAGCATTGAATAAAAGTTTAGATAGTGCGCTGTCAAAAAACTCTGTTTCGACCTATCATTTTCAAAAAGAAGAAATGCGTGCTGCAGAACCAGATCTTGAATATTTAACCAAAGATCAAATTGAGAAATTGATTCGAGATAAACGTAAGTCTATGGAAAAAGCTGCAAAAGAATTAGATTTTATGCAAGCAGCTAAATTACGCGATGAGATAAAAATGTTGCAAAACCAAGAGTAAATTTTGTAAAAAAGACGTATCTTTTTAAAAACGCCCATCAATTTGCACGTATATGAATTTATATTTCACATAACTACAAATAATTAATTGGTTTTTAATTATTTAAATGCTATTTTTAGACAAGACTAAATTACTACTTATTCACTCTTGTCTGTATTAATTAACCATAACGTTTGCATTATCGCTTTTTATTACAAAAAATGTGAGACTCTATTTCAATTCTCATTTAAATCCGTTTTTCGGTTACTCAAAGACCACCTCTTCAAAATTCAAAAAATATCTAACAAATTAGAAAAAATCAAAAACATATAAGAATACAAGTTGATTTTCAAAACATCAAAATAGTGTTTTTATTGAATAATTCGAAAATAATACGCGCCACTCCTCTACCCTATTTAGTAGTTGATTTTCCAATACGTGAGTGAATAAAATTCAAAACACTCATCTTCGTATTTATTAAAAAAACAAAATCGAAACCAACACACTACTTAATCTATTTGTAAATAAAAATACAAAATCAGGTTGTAAAATATAATCGCATAAGAAAATTTTTCCTACAAAAAAAAGTGCCCTTATCCAAAGACAAAGACACTTCTCAACTAACCAACTAAACCAATCATTGTGAATATTTGTCT
>CALLIG010000132.1 GCA_938009735.1 uncultured Flavobacteriaceae bacterium | reverse complement strand
TGGTATTGATAAAAATGAAATAAAAATTGAAAGTGAAGATGGCTTCCCATTAACCTATATGTCTTCAGAGTTGGTAAAGGTTGAAGGTGAGATTGTTGTAAATAATTATGAGATCGCTCAAATAAAATCGGAAAAAGAAATCCCAAAGAAAAGAAAATCTACATTTTCAAAACCAAAAGAGAGAAATGCTCCAAAAATGGAAGTTGATTTGCATATTCATCAATTAACACCAAAATCTAGGGGAATGTCGAATTTTGATATGTTAAATCTTCAATTAGAAACCGCAAAAAGACAGTTAGAGTTTGCTATGCGAAAACGCATTCCGAAAGTTGTTTTTATACATGGGGTAGGCGCCGGCGTTTTAAAAGAAGAATTGAAATACCTATTTGGGCGTTATGAAAATATTAGATACTATGACGCCGATTATCAGAAATATGGATTGGGTGCTACCGAAGTATATTTTTATCAGAACGGCTAAGTGATTTTATAAGCTATTCAGTTAGTACAGTTGTGACTGTCCCGAAATTATCAATGCTAAGGTCGGTGATTCTAGTATCATTTGATGTAACCAATGAAATGCCGCTCAGTTCAATCTCATGCTCATAAGTAACTCCGTCAACATTTAATGTCGTTGTAATTAGTACAGTTCCTCCTTGTGCAATTATTTCTTCGACAACTTCAGGGGTAGTTACTGGTATGTCTGAACAGAAGTATGTATTTGATACGGTGTCAGAAAATGTTCTATAACTTATTTTTACGGGGCCAGAACTAGTTACTGCAAACTCTATAGCACCTTCAGAAATTTCATTTTTAATACTGCCAGATGGCAATTCTAAGATCAAAGCTTCAGAATCATTTAATTTGAAAAGAACATTAGCAATATCAACAGTTATGCCGTCGCAGTTTTGAATTGTTGCACTATCGAAATCTAGGGTTTCTATTTGTAAATCACCATCATCACAACTAAAGCATAGCATTAAAAGGCCACAAAATAATAATTTCTTCATGCACCAAATTTAAGCGAAATAACCCATAAGTTTCTTCCTATTTAGGTAGAAATTAACTTTTATTCCATTAATTTTGACCGCTTTTATATGATTTTGATTATGGATAATATATACCTAGATAACGCAGCCACAACACAAGTAAGAAAAAGTGTTATAGTCAAAATGCAAGATGCTCTTGCTAATTTTTACGGTAACCCATCTTCAACACATAGTTATGGTAGATCAGCGAAAACGGCTATTGAAAGTGCAAGAAAGACTATTGCAAAAACTCTGAACGCTCACCCGTCAGAAATTATTTTTACTTCGGGCGGTACCGAGGCTGATAATATGATTTTAAGGTGTGCAGTTCGAGATTTAGGTATAACAACGATTATTACTACTAAAATAGAGCATCACGCGGTTACGCACACCGTAGAAGAATTAGAAAAGGAATGCGGTGTTACCGTTTATTATTTAGATCTCGATGCTAATGGAAACCCTGAATTAGCGCAATTAGAAGCTTTATTGCAAAAAGATGATTCAAAGAAGTTGGTCAGCCTAATGCATATTAACAATGAAATTGGGAATAAGATTGATATTGAAGCCATTGCTAAATTGACAAAAGCAAATGGTGCATTCATACATTCAGATACCGTGCAATCAATTGGTCATTATGAATGGGATGTTCAACAAACACCAATAGATTTTATGGCTGCTGCTGCACATAAATTTCATGGACCAAAGGGTATAGGTTTTGCTTATATTCGGAAGAATTCTGGCATGGGATGCATGATTTCTGGTGGAGCTCAAGAACGTGGTCATAGAGCTGGTACTGAGTCTTTTCATAATATTGTTGGTTTAGAAGAAGCCTTTAAATGTGCTTATGAAAATATTGAAGAAGAGAAAGCCTATGTTACTGAATTGAAGAAATTCTTTATAGAAAGAATTACAAGTGAAATACCCGATATTGAATTTAATGGACATTCGGGAAATATTGAGAAAAGTACCTATACGCTTGTGAATGTGAGGATACCAGTAGACGCTCAAAAAGGACTAATGCTTCTTTTTCAATTAGATATTAAAGGTATTGCTTGTTCTCAGGGTAGCGCATGCCAGTCTGGTAGTGGTAAAGGTTCTCATGTACTTACAGAGATATTATCAGATGAAGAGATGAAAAAGCCATCGTTGCGTTTTTCGTTTTCTAAATACAATACCAAAGCTGAATTAGAACATGCAATTACCGTGTTGAAGGAATTTATAGAACAATAACTAAGAGAGGGTTATCCATTACCTTTTTTACGATCTTTTCTTTTTTGACGATCATATGGGAATTTTCTAGACGCAAGTTTCATCATTTTATCAATCAAATCATCTGTATTTTTTCCTGATTTTTTATTGATTGCCTTTTCGTATTTCCAGAGTAACTTTCCGGTAAAGCCATCGCTTATTTTAATGCCAATACGGCCATAATTGGCTTCGCCTAAAAAATAATCTAAAAAGCTAAAATCATCAGGAACTCCTTTAGATAAAAGAATATTCAAGTCAAGACTTCCGCTAATTATACCATCTACATCAAGTATTTTACTCAGCTCTTTGATTGTATAAACATCTATGTTTTTGTAGGTGATTTTATTTTTTGCAAGAATCGCATTTGTGTTTTTTGTATTTTGAAAATCAACAGAAAACCTTTTTTTCCTTTTTCGCTTTGAGAAATAGGTTTCAAGAGCGTTTTGTACCGCATAACCTTCCTTTTCTTCTCTCGAAGCTAAATCCTCTTTAGAGATAGCATCTTTAAGGTCTAAATTGGTTAAGAAAGGAAGAATTGCTAATTCTTTATGCTCCATCGCAAACGCATCGAACTTATTACTTTCGTATATGTTTTTTTGAGCATTTACGGTAAATCCGATGAATATTAATGTGTAAAAAAATATGTTTTTCATTACCAATTTCGAATTATTACCATTTTTAAAACAGGAAGTAAGGTACTTATTTTATACTTAAAAGCGGGCACTCAGTTTTAGATTCAACACACGGCTGGTCATAAAATTAGGAACAGCAAATTGTTCTTTGCTGTCAGCATCGCGCACCCAAGTATTTGTAATTGAATTTTGATTATTAAATAAATTGAAAACTTCAATTCCTATACTTAGTTCTTTAAACTTATGTAACCAATGCCCTTTGTTAAAAGTCTTCTTTCCGTCAACAAAAATATGAGAAATTCCTAAATCAACACGTTTATAATCTCTTAATCTATTTTGAAAAGTATAAGGGTCTGCATAACTTGGTGAGCCACCTGGCACTCCAGTATTATATACTAAATTGAGATACATGCGAACAGAAGGAACTGTAGGAATATAATCTTGAAACAATATTGCAAATTTCAATCGTTGATCTGTAGGTCTTGCAATGTACCCCCTGTTGTTACTGTTCTCTTCAGTTTTTAAATAGCCCACGCTTACCCAAGATTCTGTTCCAGGTACAAAAGCGCCAGACATTCTAAGTTCTGCACCGTATACATATGCCTTTGCAATATTATTTGCTACGTAGCGAATTCTTACATCTTCTAATGTATACGTATTTACATTTTTTAAATCTTTAAAATATGCTTCGCCTATTAAGGTAAATGGACGATTCCATAATTGAAAGCTGTATTCATTACCTAAAACAAAGTGTGTAGATTTTTGTGCTTTAACGTCAGATTGAACAGTACCCGTTTGATCTCGTAACTCCCGATAAAAAGGAGGTTGTTGATAAACTCCCCCTGAGATACGAAATAACATATCTTTTTCCCATTTAGGTTTGATAGCAAATTGTGCTCTAGGACTAAATATTGTTTGTGAAACTTTAGGTATATCAGTCCCGCTAACCGTCCAATGATGTGCTCGTATTCCAACGTTATAATAGATGTTAGCTTTTTTAATTGTTGTTCGGTTACTATATTGAGCATAGGCAGTAAACCGATTAGTTTTTACAAAATTCTTTGCGAATAGCGATGTATAAGCTTCTAGAGGAGCCTCAAATGGTTCTTCTGGCTCATTGTTCGAGAATTGAGATAGGGGAGGGCGAACAGAAAATCCGGCAGAATCAATAAATTCGGATTCACGTAATTGATCGCGTATATCTTCATGTGTGTATTTAAGTCCCCATTCTACTAACTTTTCGTCACGAGTATATTTTCCTTTTTGAGCAAGATTAAAAATTAGAGCATCGAGATCATTACGAGCTCTGTTAAATTGTGAGCCTAATCCCTTTGAGGAAGTCACTTCTCCTATAGTTTCACTTCCTAGATTAGAATCTATTTCTCCTAGTTCATAGCTTGCGATAACATCTGAACGCTCTTGTTCTGTAGTGTGATAAACAGAAGAAATTAATTTCAAAACCGTATTGTCATTCAATGCATAGGTTCCTTTTAAGGCTCCCATTTCAGTATTGTATTTGTTGTTTTCCTCGCCTTCATAATTAACAATCAAGGCTCGGGGTTGATCTAAGGTTCCGAAATTAGTCTGTCGGTTCAAGGGTTCATTTTGATAATCGTTGACTGCTATATTTCCTAAAAAGTTCAATTGAAATTTTTTCGAAAAACGAAAAGTCAAATAAGTCTGTGCATCAAAAAAAACAGGATTGAAATTGGAGTTAGTTTGTTGACTGTTTACCAAAAGGGAATTGTTGCGATATCGAATACCAGAAATACTACTAAAATTATTGCTTTTCGACACCGTTTCTACCGCAGCACTTGCCCCTAAAAAATTGACATCAACTTGAGCGCCAAAAGTATTGGAGTTCTTATAGTTAATATCTAAAACAGATGATAATTTATCACCATATTTCGCTTGAAAACCTCCTGGTGAAAATTTTACACTTTGAATCAAATCGCTATTTACAAAGCTTAAGCCTTCTTGCTGTGCCGATCGAATCAAAAATGGTCTATAAACTTCAATCTCATTCACATACACCAAATTCTCATCATAGTTACCGCCGCGAACTGCATACTGCGTACTCAATTCATTATTTGATGAAACACCGGGTAGTAGTTTCAAAACATTTTCTACTCCTGCATTTGCTCCCGGAATTTTTCTAATTACTTCTTTAGAGATAGTTGTCACCCCTGCAACATTTTTTTCTCCTGTAGGGCTAACGGTAACCCCATCAACTTGAAAAATATCAATTTTCATTACTGGGTTGAATTCAAAGGTTTCGTTGCTTGTCAAAACCAAATTTTCAATAATTACATTCTTATGACCTAAATGTGAAAAAGTTATTGTCGTTTCTGTATCCGAAGTTATTTGTAGAACATAGAACCCATTGTTGTCAGAAAAAGCTCCAGTTAAGCCAGTTGAAACATTTACACTCGTAAGCGGATTATTATCTGCATCTAGTACAACACCAGTTATAGTTGCAGTTTGCGCTTCAGCAAAATAAATACTGCATAGTAGCACTAGAACAAGGATGGACCTTAAAAATTTCACACGGAGTTATTTTCTGTAAAATGTACTGGTAAAGGTAGTACTGTTTCCAACATTGTCGGTAACAACTACTTCAAGGTTGTATTGTTTCTCATTTAAAACCTTATCGTCAAAATTATAAGTAAGCGTGTTTTTCTTCGATTCGTATTCCATTAATATCCATTCTCCATTCAAGGTGGCTGAATAGGTATCAATGCCACTTAGGTCATCAGAGATAAGTACGCTTAAATAGCTATAGTTGTTTAGCCATTGCTTGTCTTTAAAATTCTTTGCTCTAACCTTTGGCGCGGTAGTATCTTTTGCAAGAGTAAAGGTGCCTAGATTTCTCGTGCGTGTAGTGAATGAATTTCCACGTTTATAGGTCGACATATAACTAGGTTCTAATTTCTTATCTAACCTTGCAATGAACAATTGTTTACGATCCTCTTTACTATTTTTCGAAACATCGAAAGTAATTGTGAAATTACGGTGGGCAGGTACGCGACTATTATGTATGGTAACTGTATCGGCTCCTTTTTTTAAATCGATATAAAAATCTTTATAAAAGGTATTTGCCGGAAAATAGACCTTGGCAGCACCTAAATCATAATTGTTGGGTTTTTTTGCTATTACGTAGGTGTCCGTTTTGGTAGTTTCTTTATTAATTTTTATTTGCTCTTTTTTGCCTTCTACAGGTATAGTTACTTTAGTTAGATTGCCTTCTAAATCTTTTAATAAGAGCTCTACCGAATAAGAGAGACCTTCTTTAATTGCGATTTTACCATCATTTTTAATAGCATTGTAAATATCTAGACGATTACCAGGTGCTAGAAAGCATTGTTGAATTTTCTGTCTGTATTTACCGTAATGATCATAATCGATTAGCGTGTTTATATATCTCGTTTCGCTAAAAGAAAATTTTTCAAAATCATAATCGATATAAGTTTGACCATTTACCAAAAGCTGCACTTGGTAAATTCCGTTCTTGTTTGCCGCCATATCTTGTCGGTCATAACCTGAAAATCCAAATCCTATGGTGCCAGAAGCAGTAACCTTATCCGCTAAAAAGTTACCGTCTTTTTGTTTAGAGAAATTCAGTTCTACTTTTGAATTACTCTGGTTTATAATAGTCTTATCAACTAGGGGATAAGCAAATACTTTGTTTAAAATTGGATTGGTGGCATCACGTACTTCAAACCCGTACAAAAGTGGGTTTGTTGGTTTTTCGCTTATACTACTGCGTATTTCAAAATGTAAATGTGGCCCTGAAGAACCTCCAGTATTTCCAGAATAAGCGATTACTTTTCCTTTCTCCACTTTAACTTCTCCATAGTCAGGAAAAACTTCAACCTCGTATGATTTCTTGTTGTATTGAACTTTTTTAATGTATGTTTCAATTTCCGGTGAAAACTTTTGAAGATGCCCGTAAACGGATGTATATCCGTTCGGATGAGCAACATACATTACCTTTCCATAACCATAAAGTGATACTTTAATTCGAGTAACTGTTCCATTACCAATTGCATAAACCGGAAGCCCTTGTCTTTGCTGAGTTTTTATGTCAATACCTGAATGAAAGTGGTTTGATCGTAACTCACCAAAAGTACCTGCCAATATTAGTGGAATACCGAGAGGTGATCTAAATGCATCTTGCGGATAGCTTTCTTGTCCGAAAAATGGCAAAGAAAATAATAAGAGTACTACTAAAAATATTCGGTTCAACATAGCTTAAGTAACTTGGTCAAAAATGGGGCTAATTTTTATTTTCTTTGAAATTAAAGAAAAACTAAAAGACACTAGAAAAACGTCTTTAAGAAGTTGCAAAATTAAACAGATGAAAGTAATTAGCAGCATTCATCTCTTAAAATCTACAACCGATAAATAGCCCAACAACATGTATTTAACGATTTTTATAGAATTAAAGTATTACTTCAAGAATAATTGAAAAAAGATTGCTAAGTCTTAAGAGGTATGTTAACTTTGTGTAAAACGTATTGAATTTTACGCATGAGTGAATTGGTTCAAATAGTTGATTCATTAGAGAACAAAATCAGTAAGTTGTTGCATAAATTAGATTTATTGCAACAAGCCAATACAAGATTGGAAACTGAATTGAACACCTCGAAAAGCAATCAAAATAACTCTCAACAGACCGTTTCGGAATGGGAAGAGAAATACAATTCGCTAAAGCTTGCAAATTCGATGCTAGGCAGTAATACCAACAAAACAGAAGCTAAGCTTAAAATAAACACATTGATCAGAGAGTTGGACCATTGTATAGCTCAACTCGCAGAATAATGTTTTAAATACCATGTCAGAAAAGCTCAAAATAAAACTTTCAATTGCAGATAGGGTTTATCCCTTAACAATTGACCCTGCACAAGAGGAGGGTTTGCGTAAGGCCGCAAAGAACATTGAGCAATTGGCAAAGAAATTTGAACAAAGTTATGCCGTTCGTGACAAGCAAGATGTTCTTGCTATGTGCGCGTTGCAGTTTGCTTCGAAAATAGAGCAAAAAGGCATTGATCAATCTGAAGATACAAACGAGTCAGTAACGCGATTAAAAGCGTTAGATGCGTTAGTTAATGATAAACTTAGTATAAAATAAGTTCTTTAAAATATTTAAAGTTACTGCCCACATTGGTAATAATTTTTGACAAACTCAACATTAATTTGTTTAAAAAGGGTGAGTTTAGATTGTAAAAGCGTGCCTTGCTAGTACAAGGATTTTTGATCAGTCTGTTAGCCCTAAACCTGTATTTTGGAGTTTGTACAAAACTTCGCTAATGTGGGCTTTTTTTATAATTAATTTTTAAACTATGGATAATATCACAAGTATAATAATTGGAATCGT
>CALLIG010000131.1 GCA_938009735.1 uncultured Flavobacteriaceae bacterium | reverse complement strand
TTAACTGATTTTTCAAATCGGACTTGATACGATCTACCTCCAATGAAATCTACACCTTGCTGTAATCCATTTGTGAATAAAGAGAATAAACCAACACCAACTAAAATTGTTGATATAATGTAAGCGATTTTACGTTTTCCTAAGAAATTGATACTGATATTCTGGAATAGATTTTTCGTTAAACCTGTTGAGAAATCTAATCTTCTTGTTCTTCCTTCTAAGTACCAGTCTACCAATAATCTTGTAATGAAGATAGCAGTAAACAAAGAGGTTAAAATACCAATTAATAAAGTAGTTGCAAATCCTTTAATTGGTCCTGAACCAAATATGAAAAGAATTAAAGCCGTAAGACCTGTAGTAATGTTCGCATCTAAAATTGAAGAGAGTGCGTTGCTAAATCCGTCTGCGACAGCTTGAGTTTTACCTTTCCCTTTTTTAAGTTCTTCTTTTATCCTTTCAAAAATAAGTACGTTGGCATCCACCGACATACCAATAGTTAAGACAATACCAGCAATCCCCGGAAGGGTTAATACAGCATCGATACTTGTAAGTACTCCGAAAATCAATAGAATGTTTAAAAGCAAAGCGATATCTGCAAAAAGACCAGCTTTACCGTAATAGAAAACCATCCATACTAATACAATAAGCATTGCTATCATAAAAGACATCAAACCGCTATCGATTGCTTCTTGACCAAGAGATGGACCAACGATTGCAGATTGAATTATCTCTGCACTTGCAGGTAATTTACCTGCACGTAAGACATTTGCAATATCTTTTGTTTCCGAAATTGAGAACGTACCTGTTATAGAAGTTCCTCCACCAGAAATACCACCAACAACAGAACAACCTGGTGCAGTATATACCTTATCATCTAAAACTACTGCAATACCTGTGTCATTAAGGTTAGCATCACTTGTAAGTTTTTGCCATAATTTAGAACCACTAGTATTCATGGTCATACTAATAGCTGGCTTACCATTCTCAAAAGTATCTCTTGCATCACTAACTACATCACCACTAATTCTTGGCTCATTTTCGCGGTTAGATTTTAAAGCATATAAATCAAGAATTTCAACATCTCCGTTTGCTGGACGCTCCCATGCAAACTTTGTGAACTGAATATCAGCCGGTAGTAATCGGATGATTTCAGGCATTTTCAAATAACTATTAATAGCAGCTGTATCTTTTATCGATACGCTAAACATAGCATTACCATTCGGGTTAGGTGGCAATAACTTACCAAACAAAGGATTAACCTGAACACCTAGATCTAAAGAATCTGCTGTTACATCAGAAAGTAAAGAATCTAATTCAGTTTCTTCTTTAACTGGCTCAACAGCCTCAACTGGAGTATCAACTAAAGTTTTTAATTTCTCATTAGCCTGAATTAAAAATGTGCTAAAGCTAGGATTGTTTTGCTCCCAAGTTTCCCAAAACTCTAATTGTGCCGTTGTAGAAACTAATTCTAATGCACGCTTAACATCTTTTGCGCCAGGTAATTCAATAAGAACACGACCAGAAGTACCAATACGCTGTATATTAGGCTGTGTAACTCCAAAACCATCAATACGCTCACGTAGTACTTCAAAAGCAGAGACAATCGCTTCATCAATCTTAGTTCGAAGAATAGGTCTTACCTGATCATCGGTCATTTCAAAATTGATTTGCTCACTCAATGCTTTATTAGCAAATATATCAGGTGATGCCAATTTTGTATCGCCTTTGATATTATCAAATGCTTGGAAAAACAAATCTAAATATGTATCATTTTCAGTTTTAGAAAGCTCATCAGCATCAGCCAAAGCTTTCGTAAATACAGGATTTGTTGATTTATCAGCCAATCCTTTTAATATATCTTTAATCGATATCTGAAGTGTTACGTTGATACCACCTTCAAGGTCAAGCCCCTTGTTTAATTGTTTTTTCGTGGCTTTGTTATATGTTGTAAAACCATAGATGGTATCCTTGCCAATTGAATCTAGGTAACTTGCCACCAATTGATCTTTCAAGGCTGATGCTCCAGGAGCTTTTAAATCAGGAATTTGAAGAGTTGCATGCGCATCAGCAGCAGTTTCAATTTTGTCTGTAATGAATGTGTAGGATAGCTGGTAGATACTAACTAGCCCAAAAAGTAAAGCAAAAAGCTTTATAAGTCCTTTATTCTGCATTTAATTATTAATTTAAGTTACAATACCCCATAGCTCTTACACTAAGAAATATCGCTAAAATTGATTGTGATATTTTTTTTTGAATACCTAAAAGGGAATCACCATTTTAAATGGCTCATAAATTCTCTTAGATATGATTTTATGGATATTATTTGGAAAGTTCTTTGTCTAATTTCAAGAAATATAACATTAGGAACTTAACTATGTCCATTAACATAAGGTCCTGCCCTTACTTCTGGAATAGCACGTGAAGTATTATCTATTGCAATCGCAATTACTTTATTTATTTTATAAGCTATCTGCACAAGGGCATCTTGCTCAAGGACAATTAAATCATTCGGTGATATAACAACAGGGTTCGTAAACCGCTTATAATCGTGATTTAACTCAAACCCAAATTTTCCATTTAAACTTAAGCCATCATAAGATTGTTGTTGAAGATCTGAAACTACAATACTAAAAGATTCAGGAAGCTTATCTTTCGGAAAATCTGCAGGTACTTGATTTACATCATTGTACGTAAATGATAGATCACTATCTTGAGATAGAAACTCTCCTACACTTATAGCATCAATATCACTATAGTAACGTATGCTTAATTGGTTATCATCATTTTTTATTATTTCAATATTAGCAATACCAAAAGCCTCTAACTTTTTGGTAACTGTTGCTAATGCATCGTCATAAGCAGTTACCGAAGTCATTTCTACATCAGTAAATTGTAGTACAATTTGCTGATTAGCAACTTTAGTCTGCTCTTGATTTAGCCCAATTAAGGCTAGAATAGTAATTAAAGTACCTATGTACCATTTTGTATTCATGCGGCAAATATAAAAATAAAGCTATTATTACGTAGTATATTTTTTACAATATATATTTACGAGACTTATCTATCATTAAAAATGCCTTCATAGTTAAACTATAAAGGCATTTTCAATTCTAAATATAGCGCGTATAATCTACAATTCTAGTAGTCCATTTGTTTTAGAAACGCCTTCAGCACTTTCTTGCATTTTGGCCTTTTCAGCATCACTCAAAGGAATATCAACTATTTGTTCGATTCCATTTTTTCCTAAAATTACAGGAACACCAATACAAATATCATTCAAACCATATTCACCTTCTAAAAAGGTTGAACATGGAAACATTTTTTTCTGATCACAAGCAATTGCCTGAACCAAAGCAGAGACTGCAGCACCTGGCGCATACCAAGCACTTGTTCCTAGTAAACCAGTCAAAGTAGCACCACCCACTTTCGTGTCAGCAGCAACTTGCTCTAACCTTTCGGTTGATAAAAATTCAGAAACACGAATACTATTTCTTGTTGCATGAGAAGTTAATGGTACCATACCTTTATCACTATGACCACCGATAACCATACCATCAATATCAGAAATAGGAGCTTCCATTGCTTCTGCTAAACGGTACTTGAAACGTGCGCTATCTAAAGCCCCGCCCATACCAATAATTCTGTTTTTTGGTAAGCCTGTAGTTTTATGCACCAAATAGGTCATTGTATCCATCGGGTTACTAACCACAATTAAAATGACATTTGGAGAATGTTCTATTAAGCTTGAAGATACCATTTTTACAATACCAGCATTGATACCAATCAATTCTTCACGAGTCATACCAGGTTTTCTTGGTATTCCTGAAGTAATTACTGCAATATGGCTTCCTGCGGTCTTTGCATAATCACCCGTAGTACCTGTTATTTTAGTATCAAAACCGTTTAATGAGGCGGTTTGCATTAAATCCATTGCTTTTCCTTCAGCATAACCTTCTTTAATGTCAACCAAAACTACTTCTGATGCAAAATTTTTGATGGCGATATACTCTGCACAACTTGCGCCTACTGCACCTGCTCCTACTACGGTAACTTTCATATTATCTTTTTTTTATGTTTTCTTAAGAATTTTTCAAAATTACGAAATACTTAAAGAAATTAATCGTCGAAACGCACAATATATCTCGTTGAAACATACATTTAAGCAGGTTAAGTGGGCAAAATCGATCGTTAAAATGCTCATTATGTTAAAAATAAATGCGCTTCAACGAAGATAAACGGATTAATGAACCATACGTCGAATTTTAGCAATACCTAATTCATTACCAGCGTTCTATAAAGGTAAAACCCCGAATCGAAAATCAACATAATGAAAAAGTTATTTTCATTTTTAGCAATTATTGGAATCATCTTGGCAAGCAATTGCTCTAGAATTCCTGAGAACAATGACCCAGTTATTGGTATATGGTCAAATTTAAAAGTTGATACCCAAAGTCAAACTTCTAAGACCACTATACGAACAGAATGGATTTTCAACGATGCTTATCTAGGAAGATATCATAGCTACAAAAATGGACAAAGAGAAGCTTTAACTGATTTCAAATGGACGGAAGAAGACGGAGTTTATACTATTTCATATCCTGGAATAGAAAATAAACTGAATGATGTGGTTACAATGACCGAAACGGAAAAAGGATCTATTTTAGAAGCTGTAGATGGGCAGGTCTTAGCAATACGAGAATAAAAAACAATTACTAAAATAAAAAAAAGCCTGCTTGAATTATCAAGCAGGCTTTTTATTTGTAGTTATCTTAAATCAATTTACACATCAATATTTGCATAAATTGCGTTCTTTTCAATAAACTCTCTACGAGGTGGAACTTCATCACCCATTAACATCGAAAATACACGATCAGCTTCAGTAGCATTATCAATCGTAATTTGACGCAAGGTTCTAAAATCAGGATTCATTGTGGTATCCCATAATTGCTCCGCGTTCATTTCACCAAGACCCTTATAACGTTGTATGCTTACTCCACCACTATAGCTATTCGCTATTTCATCACGCTCTTCATCATTCCAAGCATATCGTTTTTTCTGTCCTTTTTTCACTAAGTATAAAGGCGGCGTAGCAATATAAATATGACCACTATCAATCAATTCGCGCATGTAGCGGAAAAAGAAAGTAAGAATCAAAGTCTCAATATGACTACCATCAACATCGGCATCACACATGATGACTACTTTATGATAACGTAATTTATCAAGGTTTAAAGCTTTACTATCTTCTTCAGTTCCTATTGTAACCCCTAAAGCAGTATAGATGTTTTTAATTTCTTCATTCTCAAAAACACGATGTGGCATTGCTTTTTCAACATTCAAAATCTTACCACGAAGTGGAAGGATCGCTTGAAATTTTCTATCACGACCTTGTTTGGCCGTACCACCTGCCGAATCACCCTCAACTAGAAAAACTTCGCAATTTACAGGGTCTTGATCAGAACAATCTGATAATTTACCAGGTAAACCACCAATACTCATTACCGTCTTACGCTGCACCATTTCACGAGCCTTAGTAGCTGCATGTCTAGCTTGCGCTGCAAGAATTACTTTTTGAACGATAACTTTAGCATCATCCGGATTTTCCTCTAAATAATTCGTCAACATCTCAGAAACCGACTGACTAACTGCCGAAGAAACCTCGCGGTTACCTAATTTAGTTTTCGTCTGACCTTCGAATTGGGGTTCCGCAACTTTTACTGAAATAATTGCTGTTAGACCTTCACGGAAATCATCTCCTTGAACATCAAATTTCAATTTATCTAACATTCCAGAAGCATCAGCATATTTCTTCAATGTTCCTGTCAATCCACGACGGAAACCTGATAAATGCGTACCACCTTCATGTGTATTAATATTATTCACATACGAATGTAAATTCTCTGTATAAGAAGTATTATAAACCATAGCAACCTCAACCGGAATACCATTTTTTTCTCCCTCCATAGAGATTACATTCTGAATCAATTGCTCTCTATTACCATCTAAGAACTTAACAAACTCTTTAAGCCCTTCGTCAGAATAGAAAGTCTCTGTTAAAAACCCAGATTCACTTTCCTTATCTTTTTGACGTTTGTCGGTAATACTTATGGTTACCCCTTTATTCAAATATGAAAGCTCACGCATTCTATTTGAGAGCGTCTCATAGCTATATTCTATTGTTTGTGTGAATATACTCGTGTCAGGCAAAAAAGTTACTTCAGTACCTCTCTCTGTTGTTTCTCCGACGCTTTTAACAGGATAAAGTGCTTTACCTTTTGAGTATTCTTGTTCCCAAACTTTTCCGTCTTTATATACTGTGGCTTTTAAATGCTGAGATAATGCATTAACACAAGAAACACCAACACCATGTAGACCACCTGAAACTTTATAAGAATCTTTATCAAATTTACCACCAGCACCAATTTTTGTCATTACTACCTGTAAGGCAGAAACTCCCTCTTTTTTGTGTAAACCTACAGGAATACCCCTACCATTATCTCGAGTGGTAACCGAATTATCTTCATTTATGATAACACTAATAGTATCACAATGGCCGCCCATAGCCTCATCAATCGAGTTATCGACAACCTCGTATACCAAATGGTGCAGTCCTCTCACACCAACATCACCAATATACATTGACGGACGCATGCGGACATGCTCCATACCTTCAAGGGCCTGAATGCTGTCTGCTGAATACTCCTTCATTGGAGCATCTGCCTTTTTAATTTCTTCAAGAGGTTTTTTGTTCTCTTCAGCCTCGTTATTTGCTTCTTCGCTCATAAATAAATTAGGTTGTATTTAATTCAAATTTTGCAATCTTACAAATATAGTGAATAGCCTATAAAATATAGCGTTTTGCTATTTTTCAAAGATTGAAGTTATTAACAAAAATTGTGGACAAAACAGCACTTAAAGTGAGATGAAAAAAGAATCATTTTAAATAAGAATTTTGTCAGAATACACAAAACCAAAAGACCCTGCTTACAGGCAGGGTCAATTGACTAATTAAAATAAAAACTGAACCTATTGAAATAGGTAATGAAACAGTATTTATTATCTTTCTTGAAAGAGACTTTCAATCACCTTTCAACTATATTCTAATAAGCATCATCGTGAACATTTGCTACAGCTCTACCAGAAGGGTCATTCATGTTTTTGAATGCTTCATCCCAATCTAAGGCAATTTGTGTACTACACGCTACCGATGCCTCTTGTGGAACACATAAGGCAGCCGCATCTGAAGGAAAATGTTCCTCAAAAATAGAGCGATAATAAAATTCTTCTTTTGATGTTGGAGTTTGTAGTGGGAATCTGAATTTGGCATTTGCCAATTGCTCATCACTCACTTCTTCATTTACGACTTCTTTCAAAGTATCAATCCAGCTATACCCTACTCCATCTGAGAATTGTTCTTTTTGTCTCCACGCTACACTTTGAGGTAACATATCTTCAAAAGCCTTGCGAACGACCCATTTCTCCATGCGTTCGCCATTAATCATTTTGTCTTTAGGGTTGATGCGCATGGCAACATCTATAAATTCTTTATCTAAGAAAGGTACTCGGCCTTCAATACCCCAAGCGGCTAATGATTTATTTGCCCTCAGACAATCGTACATATGTAGTTTGCTTAATTTACGAACAGTCTCTTCATGAAATTCTTTATCGTTTGGTGCTTTATGGAAGTACAAATACCCACCAAACAACTCATCAGCACCTTCGCCTGATAAAACCATTTTAATTCCCATCGACTTAATAACTCTTGCCATTAAGTACATAGGTGTGGAAGCCCTAATTGTTGTAATATCATATGTTTCAAGATTATAAACGACATCTTTAATGGCATCTAATCCTTCTTGAATTGTAAACTTAATTTCATGATGTATGGTGCCAATATGATCTGCTACCACTTGTGCAGCAGCTAAATCAGGAGAACCGTCTAACCCTACCGAAAATGAATGAAGTTGCGGATACCATGCGTCTTTTGTATCACCTGATTCTATTCTCTTGGTAGCATATTTTTTTGCTATTGCAGAAGTAACCGAAGAATCTAATCCACCAGAAAGTAGAACCCCGTAAGGAACATCAGACATCAATTGACGATGTACCGCGGCTTCTAAAGCTTCTTTTATTTCTTGAATACTAGTCTCATTTTCTTTTACAGCATCATACTCCATCCAATCACGAGAATACCATTGCTTCAATTCTCCATCAGAACTATGTAAATAATGCCCCGGAGGAAATAATTCTATTTTAGTACAAGTACCTTCTAATGCTTTTAATTCAGAGGCTACGTAAAATGTTCCGTTTTGATCCCATCCCATATATAATGGAATAATACCCATATGATCGCGAGCTATGAAATATTCATCCTTTTCAGCATCATAAATACTAAATCCGAATATGCCATTCATTTCATCCAAAAATGCTGGTCCTTTCGCTTGATACAGAGCTAATATTACTTCGCAATCAGATTCTGTTTGAAAATCATATTTTCCATCAAATTGCTTTCTTAATTCCCTATGATTATATATTTCGCCATTAGCTGCTAATATCAATTTTCCGTCAGGACTCAATAAAGGCTGCTTACCAGAAGCTGGATCAACAATCGCTAAACGCTCATGAGCTAAAATTGCCTTCTCATCTGCATAAATTCCACTCCAATCCGGTCCTCTATGGCGTATTTTTTTTGACATTTCAAGCAGCTTAGGTCGTAACACCTCTGTGCTCTCTTTAACATCAAACGCACAAACAATTCCACACATAACAATCTTATTTATATTTAATTATAGTACAAATATGATATTATACTTTCAATATTCAAACATAAATAACATTATCAATTACATATTAATACCATAATAACATATTAGCATTCAAATCATTCTGTTTTTATGTCATTTCTAAAAAGAAACTGAAATTCTGTAAGAACAACGCATTTTAACGACTTTTTAGCAGAGTATTACAGTTTTACTCATTAATTTTATGAATTAAATAAACAAACATTATTATGAAAAAAGTTTTTACAATTGCCTTAATGGCAATAGCTATAGTATTTTCAACCGAAGCTGTAGCACAAGATTTTGGTGGATTGGACAAAAGCCCAATGGATGGCGCTTCTTTTCCTTCGAGTTATAAAGTTGCGGACAAGGCAGTAAAAATTATTTATGGTCGCCCACAATTGAAAGGTCGCTCTATATCAGATTTGGCTAAGCCAGGTGAAGTTTGGCGCACAGGTGCAAACGAAGCACCTGAAATTACATTTTATAAAGATGTAAATTTTGGAGGAACTGCTGTTAAAGCTGGAACCTATTCTTTATTCACAATTCCTGGAGAAGGTGAATGGACTGTTATTCTTAACAGCAATCTAAACCAATGGGGATCTTATTCTTATGACGAAGGTTCTGATGTAGCTCGTGTAAAAGCAGCAGCTTCTTCAGACAAGAAATCGTTAGAAGCATTTTCAATCGCTTTCAAAGAAGTTGATGGCGGAGCACACATGATAATGGGCTGGGATACTACTCGCGTTGCTGTACCACTTATGATGGCAACAGGGAAAATGTAAAATAGCATTACTTAAACATTCAAAACCGAAGTCTTAATTGACTTCGGTTTTTTTATGCCGTTTCAGAAACCTGAAGTGATTTTGTTGATCTTTTGTAAAAGCTTGACATTAAAAACGGATAATACTGTTTTAGAACATCACCATCTTCAAGAATACAAGATTTCAAAAAAGTTCGAATATCTGTATATGCTAAATTTACCGTCATTGTCTCAGCAAATACATTAACAGATACTAAATCATACGATTCATCTTCTGCTAAAACATTCATATATACTCGTTTCCTATCATAGTTAATGTCCACGTCTACTGCCTTGTAAGACATACGAATTAGCATTTTATGAAATAAATCGAAAAGATGAATTTGGGTTGAATTCTCACAACTGAAATCAATCAGTAGCTCTAAGTCTCTAATAATAGTTTTTTTTGATACTTTCATTACTCTAGTTGTTGGTTATTATTTAATTACTGCATCAAAGAAGCAGATAAAACCATGAAATTAGAAAAATATGTTGTGAAAACTACATTTATTGTAGCCTAATACTTACTTTTTGTGTTTTAAAGCGCTGATAATGATTATTTTGAATATGTTAGAAGCGATTATCTCACCTCACCTCCTACATATGTTTGTTCTGCCATTATAGTAGGAATTTCAGCTGCTGGCACCTTCATTATATCCTTATCATAAATTGTAAAGTCAGCGAATTTGCCGATTTCAATACTACCTTTCTCATTCTCTTCAAAATTTGAATAGGCCGCCCAAATAGTCATCCCCTTTAATGTTTCTTCACGTGTTAAAACATCTTTCATTTGAAATCCATCTTCTGGGTAGCCATCAGAATCTTGTCTCGTTACCGCAGCATAAAAGGTTAAAAACGGACTCACCTGCTCAACTGGGAAATCTGTTCCTAGAGCTACCATTCCTGCATTATCCAACATCGTTCTATATGCATAAGCGCCTTTTACACGGTCTTCTCCCAAACGGTCTTCTGCCCAATACATATCACTTGTAGCGTGAGTAGGTTGAATTGATGGAATAATACCATTCTTGAAATAATCAAAATCAGAATCAGCTATAACCTGAGCATGTTCAATTTTCCATCGTCTATCCTCCTCATCTTTTAAAACTTCATCATAGACACGAAGAACAAAAGCATTTGCCGAATCACCAATAGCATGTGTATTCATCTGATATTCTGAAATAGCAATGCGCCTCGCAAGATCTGCTATCTCATCAGTTGGTGTAACCATTGCCCCATAATGCCCGAATTTATCAGTATAGGTTTTTTTAAGTGCCGCACCTCTTGAACCTAGAGCTCCATCACCATAAACTTTTACTGATCGCACATTTAGTTTTTCGGTTTTGACGGGACCTTGATATAAATAGTGTTCTAAATTTTCTGGAGTATTGCTAACCATTGCATAAACACGAATAGACAATTCACCATTTTGCTGCAAGCTATCTATCAACTCAATGGTGGATCTATTAAGGCCAGCATCATTAACAGTTGTCAATCCGTAATTCAAACATAAGCGTTCAGCATCTTTTAAAGCTTGCACTTTTGCTTCAATAGTTCGTGGAGGGATAACCGCATCAACTAACTGCATCGGGTTATCAATTAGCACACCGGTAATTTCTAAATCATTTTTTACAATTTCACCACCTGTTACGTCAGTATCAATTGTTATGCCTGCTTTATCTAAAGCCGCTTGATTTGCCAAATATGCATGACCATCTACCCGTTCTAAAGCAACAGGAGTATCGGGAAAAATTGAATCTAATTCTTTCTTGGTAGGGAATTCTTTAATCGCCCAATCGTTTTGATCCCATCCACGACCAATAATAAACTCTTTCGGGTTTTCATTTTGAAATTTTACGACTCTTTTAAGTACCTCATCATAACTTTTGGTGCCAACCAAGTCCACTACCTGTTGTGTTAAGCCCAATCTATAAAAATGACAATGTGCATCAATTAATCCGGGAGTGATAGTGCGATCATCTGCATCCACAATCTGATCTGAAGTATATATTTTTCGTATTTCTTTAGATGTACCTACTGCAACGAACTTTCCGTTTTTAATTGCAAAAGCTTCCGCCTTTGAAAAATCATCATCTACCGTGTAGATATTCGCGTTTATGACCACCATATCAACCTTCTCTTTGAAGAACTCACAGCTTGAAGTAGTAATTAAAACAAGAAGTACAAATATTTTTTTCATCTATAAATTGTATTGAACTAACCAAAAATAGGGAAATAAACCATAGCGAATTGATAGCAAATTACTCAAAACGAAAATGCCATTTAAGTAAGCTTAAATGGCATTTCAAAATTCACATGTTAAATTGTCTATTCAGGTGATATCGTTTTAATACCACTAATATTCATTGTTCCATTGCTTGGTGATACACTAGTGCCAGTTATTTTACTTCCTTTGGCTTCTAATGCAACAGTTACCGTTTCACCTTCAACGGTTACCGTAAATGTAACTTTGTTTCCTTTAACAACTACATTTTCTCCATTAATAGCTCCACCATTAATTTGAACTTGTACTTTGTATACTCCGTCTTGATTCACAATCATCATGAATCCTTTATTATAACCTTCAGGCGCACCTGCTACTGTATATTCCCATCCTCCAACTAAAGCATCTTTTGCTTTTAACATAGTTTCAGAAGCATTGTTTTGAACATTTGCTGACATTGAAAGCGGGGTGCTAACTAATGCAAAAGTCATTAGTAAAAAACCAGCTATTTTTTTAATTGAATTTTTCATGTTTGTTTTTTTAATTGATTAGTCTATCTATTTGTAAATGTAAAGAATTATTTTATTTGATAGGCCTAAGGGCAACTTTCAGTTTTAGTTTTTAAAGTTGGCCTTGCCCATCTTATCAAGTATTACAAAATCAATGCCACGATTCTAATGGTACATTTAATTCACCACATTTAACTAAGAAAAGGTTTGTTAGCTTTGTTATATAAAATTTGACCATGACTGTAAAACAAGATTTCACATTAATTGGAGCTGGTATCATGAGCGCAACTTTGGGCGTTTTACTCAAGCAATTGATGCCGGATGCTAAAATTGCTATCTATGAACGCTTAAATAAAGTTGCCGCGGAGAGTTCTGATGCATGGAACAATGCCGGTACTGGTCATTCTGCTTTTTGCGAACTCAACTATACTCCCGATGATGAAAACGGAAATATTGATATCTCTAAGGCCTTAAAAATTAGTGAACAGTTCGAAATTTCAAAACAGTTTTGGGCTTATCTAGTTAAAAACAATTTGGTGCAGACCAAAACACCTTTTATAAATGACATTGATCATATGAGTTTTGTTTTTGGCGAAGGCAACCAAACCTTTCTCAAGAATAGATTTGATGCGCTTACAGCGTACCCTATGTTTCAAGACATGAAACACTCTGAAGATTTCAATGAGATTGCATCTTGGGTTCCACTAATGATGGCAGGTAGAGATACAAGTCAAAAAATTGCTGCAACTAGAATGTCAATCGGTACTGATGTCAACTTCGGAGCGATTACCAGAAGTATGATTACTTATTTGGAAGGATGTGATGGCGTTGAAATTCATTTAGGTCACCAGGTTGAGGATATTGAAAAAAGAGATAATGATTCATGGGAAATAGAACTCACAGACCTTGACACAGATCAAGAAAAAACCATTAAAAGTAAATTTGTTTTTATTGGAGCCGGTGGCGGTGCTTTGAAATTATTAGAAAAATCAAATATCCCTGAAGGAGAGGGTTATGGAGGGTTTCCTGTCAGCGGCGAATTTTTGAAATGTAATAATCAAGAGGTCATTTTAAAACACGAGGCCAAAGTATATGGTAAAGCTGAAGAAGGAGCGCCCCCAATGTCTGTTCCTCATTTAGATACAAGAATGCTGAATGGCGAACGCTCATTATTATTCGGACCTTATGCAGGATTCTCTACCAAGTTTTTAAAAAATGGATCTTATTTAGATCTGCCTTTATCTTTGGATGCTCATAACATTTTCCCTATGATTTCTGCAGGAATTCACAATATTTCATTGACTAAATATTTGATTGAACAGGTGATGCAATCTCCTGAAGAAAAGTTTGAAGCTTTGGTAAAATATTATCCGGAAGCTAAATTCGAAGACTGGGAGTTAATTACCGCTGGTCAACGTGTTCAAATAATTAAAAAAGATAAGGAAGCGGGTGGAAAATTACAATTCGGCACCGAAATAGTTTCTAGCAAGGATAAAACGTTGGCTGCCTTATTGGGCGCTTCTCCTGGAGCATCTACAGCAGTTTCTATTATGCTAAATGTTCTTAAAGAATGTTTTCCTGAAGAATTGAAATCCGCAGCGTGGCAGACAAAACTTTCTGAAATGATTCCATGTTATGGGCAATCGATAATTACTGATGGTGCTTTATGCAAAAGTACTCGAGAATATTCTACAGCTGTTTTGAAATTGGAGGATATCTAAAGACTACTGCTTTTTAGAAGCAATCCAACCGTCAATTTTCTCTTCTAATAGAATTAATGCTAAACTACCTGAGTTTAATACTTGATTATGGAACTCTTTGATATCAAAAGCTTCACCCAATTCTTTTTCAGCCTTGGTTCGTAGTTCTCTAATTTTAAGTTGTCCCACTTTATAGGATAATGCCTGACCAGGAGTTGCCATATAACGCTCGATCTCAGCAATAATACCTTCTTTTGATTCTGCTTCGTTCTCAAGCGAGTATTGAATTGCCTCTTCACGCGTCCATCCTTTCGCATGAATACCTGTATCAACAACTAAACGAATAGCACGATGCATCTCCATACTTAACATACCGAAATACTGAAAAGGATCTTCGTATAGTCCTAGTTCTTTTCCTAATGATTCTGCATAAAGTGCCCATCCTTCAACAAAAACACCCATACTTTCTGGATGTAAAAATTCTGGTAAATTCTCATTCTCTTGCTGAAGTGACAATTGAAAATGGTGCCCTGGTATCGCCTCATGTAAAAACAAGGCTTCATCAGCAAACTTATTATAGGTCTTCACATTCGGAATAGGAATATAAAAAGTCCCCGGTCGTGAAGCATCTTTTGAGCCAGGCACATATTCTGCACTTGCCGAAGCTTCACGAAATGCCTCTGTGCGTTTTACTTTGAATCCTGCTTTCGGTGTAATATCAAAGAGTTCTTTTAATTGGGGTTCCATTCGTTTTTGAATGTCATTGAAATTTGCGATTACTTCCTCTGGTTTTGAAAATGGCATTTGATCTTTGCGCTGACGCACATGATTGAAAAAGGCTTTTAAATCTCCTTTAAAACCAATTTCAGTTTTGACTTTTTCCATTTCACCTAAAATCCGCTGTACTTCACTTTTTCCTAATTCGTGAATTTCATCAGCAGTCATAGTAGTCGTCGTGTGAAGCTTTATAAGGTAATCGTAGGTTTCTTTTCCGTTAGGTAAAGCTGAGAGTCCTGATGTTTCACGACTAACTGGCAAATAGGTTTCTTGTAAATACGAATCTAGTTTTTTGTATTTAGGAATCAACTGCTCAGCAACAAAACTGTGATACGCTTCTTCTAGCTTCGTTTTATTAGAATCACTAAAACCCTCTGGGAAATTTCGAACGGGAGTTGTAAACAAATGTCGATTTAAAGGAGTTGTTATAAATTCCTGTAACTGCGGAATCATTTTTAATACTATCGTTTTTGGAAGGACTACATCTTTGGAAATTCCCTCTTCCATATTCGAAATACAGGTATCTAAAAAAGCCATATAATCTTCCAATCGCTTCAACCAATTAGCA
>CALLIG010000130.1 GCA_938009735.1 uncultured Flavobacteriaceae bacterium | reverse complement strand
TTGTTTTAGTTGTTTTAGTTGTTTTTTAAGGCTGCTAAAGTACTAAAATCAAATAGAATAAAAAAAGCCACTTTTATTGCTAAAAGTGGCTTAAAATCTTATAAAATTTATCTATATCGTAAAGGTACGCTTCTTTTTATGCTCACTTTCGTCATAACGTTTAACACATTCATGATAGATCTTAATAGCTTCTTGAGCATTGCCCCATCCACCAACATCAACTTTTTTCTTTTCTAGATCTTTATAGACTTGAAAGAAATGTTCAATTTCTTTTTTTCTATGTGGATTTAAATCGGACAGGTCATTCTTTTGATTCCAGATAGGGTCTGAAACAGGAACACAGATTATCTTTTCATCAGGTCCTTTTTCGTCGGCCATATGAAAGACACCGATTGGCTTTACCTCAACAACCACCATTGGATAGGTTGGTTCTGTACACATCACCAAAACATCTAAGGGATCTTTATCTAAAGCAAGCGTCTCGGGAATAAAGCCATAATCACCAGGATACATCATTGAAGAAAACAAGGTTCTATCAAACCGAATCTTGTGTAATGTAAAATCGTATTCATACTTGTTACGACTACCTTTTGGAATCTCTATTAATACATCAAAGGTGATCTTTTCTATTTTACTCATTAATTATTTTTTTTTAATAATGGAATGCTAAAATCGAACGAAATTAGCGCTGTTTAATTGTATCTATGATACGTATTAAAAATTAAATCCGAAAGTACCGGTAACACTAAAAGGTCTCACATCCGGGCCACCTAAATAATTGCCTCTAAAATTAAAATCAATACGTAGAATTTTAAATATGTTTCCGACTCCTACTGAATACTCATAATATATTTTATCTGTTGGAGCTTGTAATGGTGTATTAACAGTTGCAGGTGTACTTAATGCAATATTAGCATCTGACAAATCACCCCATACGCCTCTCAAAGCTACAATTTCTCTAAGATTTAGTTTACGCATGAAAGGTATTCTCGAAAATAGACGCCCATTAAAGTTATGTTCTAAATGTAGCGCAGCATATGTATCTGTTACGAATTCGTAAAAGTCAAGGTTAGTGAACGTGCCATAATTAGAGAAATAGGTTTGATTACCAGGCACAACACTTAGCAAACCTAAAGGAACCTCTCCGAACGTTTTACCAAGTTCAAGGGTACTATATAATCTTCCGAAACCGCCGACTTGCCATGGTTGGCTGTACGAAAATTGAAGTCTATCATAGTTAAAATCACTTTTGATAGCGCCCTCCAAACCTTTTGTATATTTTAAAAGTAGTGTGCTATAATTATCATTAATATCTCTTCTTTCAACTCCGTAACCAATAGTTCTTTTACCTGGAGTATAAATTACCAAAGCGTTTAAATCAAGTTGACTTATCTCTGAGGATATTCCAGTTGGCGACTCTGCGTCAACATAATCAAGACTAAAATCATTAGGCAATGCAGAACTTAGGGTTCGAAATGTACCACCAATACCAATTCGTAAATTAGTAATTGGCTCCATTTCAAAATTCAATGCACTTAAATTTATATTCGTTAATCTATTATTAGCACCGACTGTCAAAAGAGATGAAGAAGCAATACTTCTACCTAAAACATCATTTGTGGCAGTTAGGCTTACTCCGAGTTGTTCAATATCTCTGCGATTACCTCCTGAAACTATAAGCCTACTTTTTCTATCTAAAAGAAATTTTCCAGAGATACCAGTTTTGAACTTACGATCTTCAAATCCATAGGCCGTATAACCTTCCAAACGCCAAAGATCGTTCGATCCAAAAAAAGTTCTTGCTCCTAATCTTATCCTTGCACCCTCAGCATCATTAAATCCAAACAGATCATAAACAGAACCAATATCTAGGTTCCATTTGTCAATTTCAACATAACCAGAACCTAAAATACTTACCAGATTGTAATATGATTTGAACTTTGGGACTGTCTTTAAAGTGTCGAGTAATTTATAGATTCCTGATTCATCTTTATTTAAAGACTCCAATCGATTCTCTGCCCAAAATTCGTCACCCTTTACAACCGTTGCCGGATCGAAAGGATTCTTATCTGCTTTATAGAAACTTTTAGGCTTCTCCTCGTTAAACTTATAATTATCAAAAACGGTCGTTCGTTTGCCATAAACCCCTCGTGACTTTTCCTTTTTCTGAAAACTAAAATCACTCAACATATAATCACGTTTGAGTAGAAATACTGAATCATTAACTACATTGAAATCTTGTTCAATATAAATTTCTTTGACCCAGTTGATATTAGCACTTTTAGTAACTTCTAAGTTGATATTTTTGATAGCGTATGTAGAATCATTTACCCAAAAATCTCCTTTAAAAGTAAGCTCATTCTTCCGTCTAGGGTAATAGACAATATTGTAACACCATTTATTATCAATATAAGCGCTATCGCGTAATGCATAATTATAGGTATCAATACCTGTTCTTGATAACGGACTAGTAAAACTCTTATCAAAGAATTTCAAATAGTTATCGTAGATATCATATTCTTGGTACAAATCAGCAACAAATGCTATTATAGCTTGATTGTTATCAAAACCAGAATTTTTATTCCCAAGGATATTTTCTTTTTCTTCTTTTAACTTATTATCGCCATGAACTTTTGAGAAAGTCTCATTCAAAAATATCGGCAAGTAAGTTTTACCCGTAATTCGGGAGGTATCTAAATCTTGAAAAACAAATTCTAGCCCCTTGAAAACTTTCTTTTTCATTAAGGTGCTATCGATGGTATTGAGATCAAACTCTACCTTTTCATATTTATCAAAAGCGTATTGATCAAATTTCCGCAATCCGTTTACGCGTTTTTTAGCCCATATTTTTCGTAAAATATCAACCGCTGGATTATTCTTTTTTGATTGT
>CALLIG010000129.1 GCA_938009735.1 uncultured Flavobacteriaceae bacterium | reverse complement strand
ATAGATTCAGGTTGGGAAAAACCCTTACATATCAAAGCATTGATTGGTGGCGAACCAGTACCTATGCCATTAGCGCATGAGTTATTAGAGCTTACTGATGAATTATGGAATATCTACGGACCTACAGAAACAACAGTCTGTGCATTCTTAACCAAAATCACGAAAGAAGATAACCCAATTACAATAGGAAAACCTGTTGCGAATACACATGTGTATTTACTGAATGAAGATGGTAACCCAGTTAATGAAGGAGAAGTAGGAGAAATTGTAATCGGTGGAGCGGGCGTATCCTTAGGATATTTAAACCGCCCTGAATTAACAGCTGCAAGTTTTGTAAATGACCCATATCAAGAAGATGCAAAAATGTATCATTCTGGTGATTTAGGTAAAGTATTACCCAATGGTCAAATGCAATGTTTAGGTCGCAGCGATAATCAAGTAAAAGTTAGAGGACATAGAATAGAATTAGGTGAAATTGAATCGGTATTGAGTTCGTTTGATGCTGTGAAAAGAGCTGCAGTTTTGGTTAGCACACATTTGGGTGATGAGCCTAGATTGGTTGCTTATATGCAATCGAGTAGTGCAGATCAAGATTCAAATAGTATACGAGAGCAGCTTTCAGTAGTGCTTCCTGATTACTTTGTGCCTTCATATTATATGTGGGTTGTTGATTTTCCAATAACTACCAATGGTAAAATAGATACAGATAGTCTTCCGCTTCCAGAGTACATAAGACCTACTTCTGCACCACTTTTGAAAAAACCACGCACTTCCACAGAAAAGGAAATTGCGAAGATTTGGAGCAAACAGTTACAGGTTCCAGTTATAGGAATTGACGATAACTTTTTTGAAATGGGCGGTACATCGTTACTCACACAAAAAGTGGCTGTAATGATGCGCAAGCGTTTAAAAAATAAAGTACCAGTTACCAAAATATATCAATACCCAACCATTGCTGAACTTGCTTCGAGTATAGATGCTGCTGCTGAACCTAAGGCTGAAACTAATTTTTCAAGTCCGAAAGAAAGCAAACCATCAGGTGATATAGCTATTATAGGAATGGCAGGAAGATTCCCCGGTGCGAATACGATTGAAGCTTTATGGGAAGTACTTCGTGATGGAAAAGAAACCACCACATTTTTTACTCCCGAAGAAATAGATTCAAGTTTGCCTGAGTCTCTACGAAATGATCCTATGTATGTGGCAGCTCGAGGCATTGTTCCTTCAGCAAAAACATTTGATGCGGGGTTCTTCGGGTTGAATCCAAAGCTTGCAGAAGCTATGGATCCACAACAACGACTATTTTTAGAAATTGCTTGGGAAGCTTTAGAGCAGACGGGGCATCTTCCAAAACATTATAAAGGAAGCATAGGTGTTTATGCCGGTACAGGTACCAATACTTATTATAAAAACAACGTATTACCAAATGAAGAACTAATTGGTCAAGTAGGCCACCTTCAGGCGAATACGGTGAATGAGAAAGATTATATTTCATCAAGAACAGCATATCACCTTAATTTAAAAGGTCCTGCTGTTAGTGTTCAGTCCGCATGTTCTACATCACTTCTTGCAATTGCAGAAGCAGTAGAGGCCATACGAAACGGACAATGTGATATCGCTCTTGCAGGCGGTTCTAGTATTACAGCGCCAATGTATACCGGTCATTTGTATCAAGAAGGATCGATATTAAGTGAAGACGGACATTGCCGTACGTTTGATGCAAAAGCTACAGGAACCGTTTTTAGTGATGGGGCAGGGGTAGTGCTTCTTAAAAGTTTAAAGGCAGCAAAAGAAGATGGCGACCATATTTACGGACTTGTCAAAGGAGTAGGAATTAACAATGACGGTGGCGATAAAGGTAGCTTTACGGCACCAAGTGTTGAAGGTCAAGCGAATTCAATTACTAGAGCTTTGCATGATGCACAAATTTCACCTTCAACTATAAGTTATATCGAAGCACATGGTACAGCAACTCCATTAGGTGATCCTATCGAAATGGAAGGTTTGCACATGGCTTTTGGTGAACAAGAAGAAAATAATTTTTGTGCCATAGGTTCTGTAAAAAGTAATATGGGACACCTTACAGCAGCTGCCGGAGTAACAGGTTTCATTAAAACGGTGTTAGCAATGCAGCACCAAAAGATTCCTGCCTCTTTAGGATACAACACACCGAACCCAGCCATCGATTTTGACAATAGTCCATTCTTTGTAAATGCTGAATTAAGTAATTGGGATGTTGATGAGGTACGAAGAGCAGGAGTTAGTTCTTTCGGAGTAGGCGGAACTAATGTTCATGTAATATTGGAAGAATTTCTGATGGAGGAAAAAACTTCTGATGCTGGACGCCCAATGCAATTACTGCCATGGTCTGCTAAATCAGAAACTAGCTTAGCCAACTACGGAAGCGAATTAGGAAATTATCTAGATAAAAATGTGGAGCTGAACTTAGCAGATGTAGCTTATTCGTTAAATATGACTCGTGAGAGTTTTAATCAACGACAGTTTATAATAGCGAATACTACGAGCGGCGCAGCGAGTCAATTAATCGATATTGAAAATAATAGCGCCAACAAGAATGTTTTGAAAGTTGTGCCTAGTGAAATAGCTTTCCTTTTTCCAGGACAAGGCGCACAGTATGTTCAAATGGGGAAAGCGCTTTATGAGAACGAACCAGTTTTTACAGAAGCTGTAGATCATTGTGCTGAATTATTAATGGATACGCTGCAACAAGATATTCGTGAATTGATTTTTCCTAAAGTAAATGATACTGTTGCGGAGAATCGATTAAAAGATACCCGTTTTACACAGCCAGCTTTATTCGTTATTGAATATGCCTTAGCACAGTTGTGGATGAGTTGGGGAATACAGCCAACTTTATATTGCGGTCATAGTATTGGAGAATTTGTTGGAGCACATTTAGCAGGAGTTTTCAACTTAAAAGACGCTTTGCATTTAATTGCAACAAGAGGTCGTTTGGTTAGTGAGCTACCGGGTGGTAGCATGTTATCTGTTCGATTATCTGCTGATAAAGTTTTAGCATTATTACCAGATTCTCTTTCGATTGGCGCAATGAATTCTGATCGATTATGTGTGGTTTCAGGCCCAGATATTGATATTGAAGCGTTTTCAAAGAAACTAGAGAAGGAAGAAATTCCAAATAAATTATTAGTAACGAGCCATGCTTTTCATTCAGATATGATGGATCCTGTTTTGGATACCTTTAAAGATGAAGTTGAAAAAGTAAGCTTGAATGCTCCTGATTTACCAATAATTTCAACCGTTACAGGTACTTGGTTAACAGAAGCGGAAGCTCAAAATCCAGAATACTGGACCGATCATTTAAGAGCAACAGTACGATTTACTGATGCAATGGATACTATTTTAAGCCTTGAAGATGTAGTAGTTTTAGAGGTAGGTCCGGGTCGTGTATTAGCAACGTTGGCACGTCAAAAGAAAGAAGCCAAGTCTTTGACTACGATTTCAAGTTTGCCTATTCCAAAGAACGATGAAGGCTCATATCCCGCACTATTGAATGCATTAGGCCAACTTTGGATGAATGGCGTAGAACCAGACTGGCTAGCATTTTATAATGAGCAGTCGCGACAAAAAGTGAATCTGCCTTCCTACCAGTTTGATCGCAAACCTTGTTGGGCAAAACATATACTATCTAAACCAGTTCAAATAATAAACCCTACTAGTATAATTCCACAAGTTGTGGCACCAATACATATTGACAATAATCCCAAACCAATGCGAAAACCAATTATCATTAATAAAATATCCGAATTAATTAATAACGCTTCAGGTATTGAAATTGAAGCTTCAGATGCCAACTATAGTTTTCTAGAATTGGGTCTTGATTCATTAATTCTAACACAAATTGCGCTAACATGTAAAAAGGAGTTCAATATTCCGATTAGTTTCCGCCAGTTGAATGAAGAATTCAGTACTCCAGAATTATTGGCATCTCATTTAGATGCAACCCTGCCTGCTGAAGTTTTTGCACATGCGACTCCTGCAATAAGTCAATCACCTGTTGTACCAACAATGCCTAATTCTAATAATGCAAGTACAGGCGATCCGAATTCAGCATTGAATTTGATAGCACAACAATTACAATTTTTAGGAGGTCAAGTAGCAGCATTACAAGGCAATGGTCTTATGCCGGCTCCTGTGATGGAAACCGCTGTAGCTAAACCTGTTCCTGTTCAAACGTCTTCTGATGTGCTTCCAACAGTTAGTATTCTTACAGAAGAAGAAAAGAAAGAACATAAAAAACCTTTCGGTGCGTCACCTCGAATTGAAAAGCAAGTGACTGAGCTGAATGAAGATCAGCAAGAGTTTTTGAAAAAGTTGACCATCAGTTATAATGAGAAAACA
>CALLIG010000128.1 GCA_938009735.1 uncultured Flavobacteriaceae bacterium | reverse complement strand
AAAAATCCAGCTTTTCAAAATGCAGATGCTTGGTTTTTTCTTGCCTATAAAAATGACGCTATAGTTGGTAGAATTGTAGTAATAATAAATAGACTAGAAACAAATGATCAAGGCATTAAGAAAGTCCGTTTTGGTTGGTTTGATTTTGTTGATGACACTTCAGTATCAGAAGCTCTACTTGAAAAAGTTGCAGAGATAGGGTCACAACATCAACTAGAGTATATGGAGGGTCCAGTAGGTTTTTCAAATCTGGATAAGGTAGGCGTGCTCACAGAAGGTTTTGAACACATAGGAAGTATGATTACTTGGTACAATCATCCTTATTACCAAGAGCATTACGAACGACTCGGTTTTATCAAAGAGAAGGAATACATGGAAAACAAGTTTCCAGCAAAAAATGCAGACCCAAAGCTCTTTACGAAATTGAATAGTTTGATTAAAAGGCGCTATGGCCTTAGAGAAATCAACTTTACCAAAACCAAGGAAGTAATGCCTTTAGCAGATCAAATGTTTGATTTGTTCAATGAAACCTATTCAAAACTTTCATCATTTGTTCCAATAACAGAAGTTCAAAAAGCATATTTCAAGAAAAAATACATCAGTTTTATAAATCCTGAATACATCAAGTTTATTGTAGATAAGGAAGATAAACTAGTTGCTTTTGCGATTGTTATGCCTTCTTTTTCGAAAGCATTGCAAAAAGCAAAAGGAAAACTTTTTCCATTTGGAATTTATCATTTATTACAAGCAAAAAAGAAAAGTAAAGATGTTTACTTCTATTTGGTTGGAATTCATCCAGAGTATCAAAACAAAGGTGTGACAGCAATTATTTTTAACGAATATCATAAAACCTTCAATGACAAGAACATTGACATGTGCTATCGTACACCAGAGCTAGAAGAAAATATAGCTATAAAACAAATGTGGAAACATTTTGATCCTGTAGTATATAAGCGAAGACGTACCTACAGAAAAGATCTGAACTAAACATCGTAATTTAATATCCACAAAAAAGTCCAAATTCTGATTTCTAATCAAAATTTGGACTTTTTATTATTCAATAAATACCTTCTTATTCACCCATTGCCGCAGCTACTGCCGCAGAAAGTCTTTTATAAGTACCATTCTCTAATCGTTCTCTAATTGCAGAGAAAGCATCTAAAGTGATGGCTATATCTTCTAAAGTATGGGTTGCAGTAGGAATCATTCTTAACAAAATCAATCCTTTAGGTATTACAGGATAAACGACTATAGAACAAAATATACCATAGTTCTCTCTTAAATCTTTTACCAAGGCCATCGCTTCAGGAATACTTCCGTTTAAATAAACCGGAGTAACACAACTTGTAGTTGTTCCTATATCAAAGCCCTTTTCTTTTAATCCGTTTTGAAGAGCATCCACATTCTCCCAAAGCTTCTCTTTAAGCTGAGGCATTGTGCGTAGCATATCTAAACGTTTTAAAGCGCCTTTGACATATACCATTGGTAATGACTTTGCGAACATCTGTGAACGCAAATTGTACTTTAAATAATCTATTATCTCTTGATCAGCGGCTAAAAAAGCACCGATACTAGCCATTGATTTTGCAAATGTTGCAAAATATACATCAATATCATCTTGAACGCCTTGCTCCTCACCTGCTCCAGCACCAGTTTTTCCTAAGGTTCCAAATCCGTGAGCATCATCAACTAATAATCTAAAACCATATTTTTTCTTTAGAGCAACAATCTCTTTCAGTTTTCCTTGTTGTCCTCGCATACCGAAAACACCTTCAGAAATCACTAAAATACCACCGCCAGTTTGCTCTGACATTTTTGTTGCACGTTCTAGGTTTACTTCTAGACTCTCAATATCATTGTGTTTGAATGTAAATCGCTTTCCCATGTGAAGTCGAACTCCATCAATAATACAGGCATGACAATCAACATCATAAACGATGATATCATCTTTATTTACCAAAGCGTCAATTGCTGACATAATACCTTGATATCCAAAATTCAATAAATAAGAAGCTTCTTTTTTAACAAACGCAGCGCATTCTTGTTCTAACTGCTCGTGAAATTCTGTATGACCACTCATCATTCGAGCACCCATTGGGTAAGCAGAACCATATTCGGCAGCAGTATCACCATCGACCTTTTTGATTTCAGGTAAGTTCGCCAAACCTAAATAATCATTGATACTCCAGGTAATTACTTCCTTACCTTGAAACATCATGCGGTTTGAAATAGGACCTTCTAACTTTGGAAAAACAAAATATCCTTCAGCCTGTGAAGCCCATTTACCTAATGGCCCTTTATTCTCTCTAATTCTATCAAATATATCTCTCATTGAGCGTAGTTCAGTTTTTGAATATACCTTTCGGTTCTGCAAAAATATAGATTTTACACTAGAAAAAAAGGCAATAACCATAATAGTCATTGCCCTTTTTATTAATATAAGTTAAATACTTTATCGTATTACCTGTATTTGCGGTGTTTCTTCTACTGTTGTATTGTTAAGAAAACCTTGATTTTCCATCCATTCATCGCTATATATCTTACTCATATATCGTGAACCATGATCTGGAAAAATTAGAACTACATTACTATCTTTTCCAAAAAAGCCTTTTGCGTCTAATTGTTTCGTTGCTTGCATTACTGCTCCACAGGTATATCCAGCAAAAATACCTTCTGTTTTTGATATCTCACGTGCGGTATGAGCACTTTCCTCATCAGTTACCTTTATAAACTCATCAATGGCCTCAAAATCAGTAGCACCAGGAATCAAATTTTTCCCCAAACCTTCGATGCGATACGGATATATTTCATTAGTATCTAATTCACCCGTTTCATGAAACTTTTTCAACACAGAACCAAAAGCATCAACCCCAATTATTTTGACATCAGGATTTTGTTCTTTTAAATATCTAGCTGTACCTGAAATAGTACCTCCAGTACCACTACAGGCAACCAAATGGGTAATATTACCATTGGTTTGCTCCCATATCTCCGGTCCAGTAGACTTATAATGAGCGTCTATATTAAGTTCATTAAAGTATTGATTAATATAAATAGAACCTTTTGTTTCTTGATGTAATCGTTTTGCTACCTCATAGTATGACCGAGGATCGTCAGCGCTTACGTGTGCCGGACAAACATAAACCGTTGCACCCATAGAGCGTAACATATCTATTTTATCAGGAGATGACTTAGAACTAACTGCTAGTATACAGTCATACCCTTTGATCATACTGACCATAGCAATACTAAAACCAGTATTACCTGACGTAGTTTCTACTATAGTACTGCCTTCCTTCAATATTCCTTTGCGTTCTGCTTCTTCAATGATATGAATTGCAATACGGTCTTTCGAAGAATGACCTGGGTTAAAGGCTTCTACCTTAGCGTAAAAATTACCTTTAAACTTTGATGTTATTTTATTTAGCTTGACAAGAGGAGTGTTTCCTATTAGTTCTAGGATGTTATCGTAAGCATTTATTTTATCTTTCATAAAAGCATCATGTCCGTACATAACCAAAAATTCAAGGGGTCGTACAATTCGGGTACAAAATTACTAAATTTTTTAAACTACTCTATTTTACTTTCCAAATCGAGTAAAAAGGCATATTCCTTCGCAACCTCTTTCAAGGATTCAAAACGACCTGATGAGCCACCATGACCTGCATCCATATTAATATCAAATAATAATACGTTTGTATCTGTTTTAACATCACGTAGTTTAGCAACCCACTTTGCAGGCTCAAAATACTGCACTTGCGAATCATGAAGCCCTGTGGTTACTAACATATTAGGATAGCTTTTGGCCGCTACTTGATCATATGGAGAATATGATTTCATATAATCATAATACTCTTTTTCATTCGGATTTCCCCACTCGTCATATTCGCCTGTTGTCAAAGGAATAGAATCATCTAACATGGTGGTCACAACATCTACAAAAGGAACTGCAGCAACAATACCATTATACAATTCAGGGGCCATACTCACAACAGCACCCATTAAAAGACCGCCTGCAGAACCGCCCATAGCATAAAGATGATCAGGACTTGTATAGCCTTCAGCAATTAAAAATTTAGAGCAGTCTACGAAATCGGCAAAGGTGTTTTTCTTTTTCAATAGTTTTCCATCTTCATACCAAGGTCTTCCTAAATATTGACCTCCGCGAATATGTGCAATAGCATAAACAAAGCCTCTATCAAGCAAACTCAATCGAACCGTTGAAAAGTAAGGATCGATTGTCGCACCATAAGAGCCATAAGAATATTGTAAGATTGGTGCATTACCATCTAATTTGGTGTCTTTGTGATACACAATAGACATTGGTACTTTTACACCATCACGAGCCGTTGCCCAAACTCGTTTCTCGATATAATTTTCTTTTGTAAATTTTCCACCAAGAACTTCTTGTTCTTTTTTGACTTCTTTTGCCTTAGTACTCATATTAAAATCAATCACCGAACTAGGTGTATTCATTGAATTATAAGAGTATCTCAAAATCTCTGTGTCAAAATCAGGATTTCGACTCACATTGGCTGTATAGGTCTCACTATCAAATGGCAGGTAGTAGCTATCCGTACCATCCCAACGAACAATTTTAATCTCATTGAGTCCGTTTTTTCGCTCAGCCAGAACATAATAATCCTTGAAAATACCCATACCTTCTAACAAGACGTCTGCTCTATGCGGAATAAATTCTTTCCAGTTTTCGGAAGCAGTATTCCCCTCTTCCACTTTCATTAATTTGAAATTGGTCGCACCACCTTTGTTTGTTAGTACGTAAAAGTCATTTTCATAATGGGTAATATCATACTCCAAGCCTCTAGTTCTAGGTGAAAACACCTTAAACTCTCCATCAGGGTCATTCGCTTTTAATGTCCGAAACTCTGTTGTTAGCGTACTATATGAACCAATAATAATATATTTCTTTGATTTTGACTTATAAACATATGCGCCAAAGGTTTCGTCTTCTTCATTAAAAACTAAAACGTCATCGGTTGAAGCAGCACCTAATTTATGCTTGTATATCTTATCAGAGCGGAGTGTGACATCATCTTGTTTGCTATAAAAAATAGTTTTATTATCATCAGCCCAAACAGAATTACCAGCAGTATTATCGACCTTATCAGTCAATATCTCTCCTGTTTTTAGATTTTTAATCTGAAGTGTGTATTTCCTTCTTGACACAGTATCTACTGAAAAGGCTGCTAAAGTATTATCAGGGCTAATTGAAAAACTAGACAAATTAAAGTACTCATGTCCTTCAGCCATTATGTTGCAATCAAAGATGATTTCTTCATCGGCATCTAAGCTTTCTTTCTTTCTAGAATAAACTGGATACTCTTTCCCAATTTCATATCGGGTGATATACCAATATCCATTTTTCTTATAGGGGACTGATGAGTCATCTTCTTTGATTCTTGATTTCATTTCTTCGAAAAGAGCCGCTTGAAAATCTTTGGTATGACCCGTCATTTCGGCGTAATATGCATTTTCTTTTTCTAGATATGATATGACCTCTTGATCTTCTCGGTCGTTCATCCAATAGTAATCATCAATTCTAACATCATCATGTTTACTAAGTTCTTTCGCAACTTTTTTTGCTATTGGAGCTTCGGGTTTTGACATATCTTTATTCTGGTTTTGGCAAGAAGCAGCAAAAGTAAGACATCCTAAAAGAACAACTTTCAATTTTTTCATGTGTAGGTTTTATAATTAATTATACATCACAATTTAGTAATTTTACATTCGAAGTAATTCATAAATAATAAATTATGTTTGGAGATATGATGGGAATGATGGGGAAACTCAAAGAAACCCAACAAAAAGTTGAAGCCACTAAAAAGCGATTAGATACCGTAACTTTAAAAGAAAGTTCACCAGAAGAGCTGGTTCAAGTTGTAATTACGGCTAACCGTTTGGTTAAAGAAATCAAAATTGATGATTCACTTTTAACGGATAAAGATCAGCTTGAAGATTATTTAATACTTGCTGTAAACAAAGCTATAGAAAAGGCCACACAAGTAAATGAAGCTGAATTAGCTGCGGTTGCCAAAGAAGGCATGCCTAATATACCTGGTTTAGATGGTATGTTTAAATAGAAAGGTTGAACACGCACAACATACTAAACAATCACTAATAATCGTTAGCATTTTAGTATTTGGCAAACTAATTGCTGTATTGAAAAAAAGATCAAGATGAAATACGTATTGTTATTTTTAATATTACCTGTATTAACCTTTGCTCAAGCTGACAAATCTGTTGTGTCTTCGAATGAGTGGTTGACTAGTTATGAAACTGCAATGAATGAAGCAGTTGCATCTGATAAGAATGTTATGGTGTATTTCACCGGAAGCGATTGGTGTCCACCTTGCAAGATGTTAAAGACTGACTTGTTTGATTCTGCAGA
>CALLIG010000127.1 GCA_938009735.1 uncultured Flavobacteriaceae bacterium | reverse complement strand
TAATATTTGTACTGCACAAGTACTATTAGCAGTAATGGCTGGCATGTATGCGGTTTATCACGGGCCGAAAGGATTAAAATATATCGCTAATAAAGTACACACATCAGCTGTGACACTTGCTTCCGCTTTAGGAAAATTAGGCATACAACAAACCAATGCAGCCTTTTACGATACGATAGTTGTAAAAGCAAATGCTGTAGCTTTAAAAGGAATTGCTGAAAAACAAGAAGTCAACTTCTTGTATATTGATGCAGAAACGATTTCTATTGCTTTAAACGAGGCTACTACTTTAGAAGATTTACAACAAATTGTTGCTATTTTTTCTCAAGCAATCGGTGCCGAATCGCGCGATATAGTAAAACTACTATCAGTTACCGCATTACCTGAAAGCGTAAAGCGTACGGCTCCATTTATGCAAAATCAAGTTTTCAATTCATATCATTCTGAAACTGAGTTGATGCGCTATATAAAAAAATTAGAGCGTAAAGATTTAGCCCTTAATCATTCAATGATTTCATTGGGCAGCTGTACTATGAAATTGAATGCAGCTTCAGAAATGTTGCCCCTAAGCATGGCCAATTGGGGGAATATTCATCCTTTTGTACCGATTGACCAGGCAGAAGGTTATCAAATCATGCTCAAAGAATTAGCGAAAGACCTAAGTGTAATTACAGGTTTTGCTGATACCTCTTTGCAACCTAATTCAGGGGCTCAAGGCGAGTATGCAGGCTTAATGACTATAAGAGCTTATCATGAATCACGTGATCAAGGTCATAGAAATATTTGTCTGATTCCTGCTTCAGCGCACGGTACAAATCCGGCTTCAGCTGTCATGGCAGGCATGAAAGTTGTTGTTACTAAAACTGATGAAAGAGGTAATATTGACGTAACTGACTTAGAAGAAAAAGCAATTTTGCATTCTGATAATTTAGCGGCTTTGATGGTAACTTACCCATCGACACATGGAGTTTTTGAATCTTCAATAAAACAAATTACAAAACTAATACATGACCACGGCGGCCAAGTTTATATGGATGGAGCCAATATGAATGCTCAGGTAGGCTTGACCAACCCCGGAATGATTGGCGCAGATGTATGCCACCTGAATCTCCATAAAACTTTTGCCATACCGCATGGAGGTGGCGGACCAGGTGTTGGACCAATTTGTGTTGCTCCTCAATTGGTTCCTTTTCTTCCTGGAAATCCCATCATTAAAACTGGTGGTGACAAAGCTATTACAGCAATTTCCGCAGCCCCTTGGGGAAGCTCTTTGGCTTGTTTAATTTCCTATGGATATATCAAAATGCTTGGTGAAAGCGGATTGAGACATTCCACAGAAATAGCCATTTTAAATGCCAATTATATCAAGCATCGTCTTGAAGGAAAATATGAAGTCTTGTATACAGGAGAGAAAGGACGTGCAGCTCACGAAATGATAATCGATTGTCGCCCATTTAAACAAAACGGAATAGAAGTTACCGATATCGCCAAGAGATTGATGGATTATGGCTTTCATGCACCAACGGTATCATTCCCAGTTGCTGGAACAATTATGATTGAACCTACCGAAAGTGAAAGCGTTGCTGAATTAGATCGTTTTTGTGATGCAATGTTATCCATTCGCAAAGAGATTGATGCTTCAAACGTGGACAATCCTAACAACGTAATGAAAAATTCACCGCATACAATGCATATGGTCACTAACGATTCTTGGGCCTTTCCATACAGCAGGCAACAAGCAGCTTTTCCGTTGCCATATGTATCTGAAAACAAGTTTTGGCCATCAATAAGACGCGTAGATGATGCCTATGGAGACCGTAATCTCATTTGTACTTGTGCTCCTATCGAAGCATATGCAGAAACCGAATAACGATAATAAAATCAATAAGTCACAGCCTTTCTATAAATACAGAAAGGCTTTTTCTTTATCTAAAAAGATGTCAAAATCCTCTTGAGCATCGTATTGGCTATTATGCATGCATAATATTTATCAAGAATTATCTTATGTTTATCATACCGACTAAAATTTAGCAAATGCAAATTGGAATTACTGGTACCGGAAGTTACATACCAAAATTGGTGGTTGAAAACCAAGATTTTGAAAAAAGCACATTTTTAAATGCAGATGGATCTACATTTAAACATGAGAACCCTGTTATCATTCAAAAATTCAAAGCCATAACAGGAATTGGAGAAAGACGCTATGTTGAAGACAATCTCAACACTTCAGATATAGCCTTTTTAGCAGCTGAAAAAGCAATCGCTGATGCAGGCATTGACAAAGAAAAACTTGACTATATTATTCTTGCACATAACTTTGGCGATGTTACACATGGCCAATCTCAAAGCGATACACTACCAAGTTTAGCAACAAGAGTGAAGCACCACCTTCGTATTAAAAATCCGAAATGTGTTGCTTATGATTTACTTTTTGGATGCCCAGGTTGGATAGAAGGCGTTATTCAAGCCAATGCATTTATTAAAAGTGGTATTGCCAAGAAATGCTTGGTAATCGGAGCAGAAACTTTATCTAGAATTGTAGACCCGTTTGATCGTGATTCTATGATTTATTCAGATGGAGCAGGTGCGACTGTTATCGAAAGTAAGAATGATGCAGGTCAAATTTTAGCACATGCAAGTGCCACCCATTCTTTTGAAGAAGGTTATTATTTGTTCTACGGAAAATCTTATAGTAGTGCTTCAGATGAACATACGAAGTACATCAAAATGTATGGTCGCAAAATATATGAATTTGCAGTTACTCATGTACCCCAAGCTATGCACGACTGCCTAACTGAAAGCGGAGTAGCAATTCAAGAAGTGAAAAAAATATTTATTCATCAGGCCAACGAAAAAATGGATGAAGCTATTGTAAAAAGGTTTTATGGTCTTTATGATATGGAAATGCCTGAAGGAATCATGCCAATGAATATTGGTAAATTAGGCAACAGTTCTGTTGCAACAATCCCTACTTTATTAGACATGGTTCGCAATGGACAAGTGGAAAATCAACAGGTTCAAAAAGGGGATGTTATTATTTTCGCAAGTGTAGGTGCAGGAATGAACATTAATGCAGTAGTGTACAAAGTTTAATTATCAATTAGTTGAAATCTAAATAGAATCAAAAAAACTGCTTTTCTTCCATAAGCAATTAATTTATCTACGATTTTGTTGACGTAAGCTGACCAACATAAACTCAAAACAAATAGTATACTTATTAATTGCGCATCTTATTTCAGAATTAGTGATATTTACATTCTGTAAACCTTACAACGAATGGCGGTACCGCAAATTCTTTATAAAATTATTTACCAAAAAAATATCAATACTTTACTTCGAAGTATTAATAAATGTTTTCAACCCATTTTACCTAAAAAAATTCGCATTCCCCCTTCAGGAGAAATTACATTAAACACCGATTCTGGAAAGCTTAAAATGAGCACCAATCAAACTAGCTATTTAACACAGTTGTTATTTTGGAATGGCTATAAAGAATTTGAGTATTCTGAGATTTTCGAAAAGCTCTCTAAAAAGGTTGATAATTTTTTAGATATTGGGTCAAACATAGGATACTACTCTTTGTTGGCAGTTCATTCGAATCCCAAAATTATTGCATATGCTTTTGAACCCGCACTAGGCCCTAAGCACTTTCTTAATGAAAACATTAAGTTAAACGGATTCGAGAAAAACATTATACCCATAGATCTCGCGCTTTCTAACGAAACTGGAGTTATTGATTTTTATGAAGTTGAAAGCCTAAAATATAACTACATAAAATACAATCTCGCAGGAGAAGGAAATGCAGGCACAAAGAAAACCTCAAGAAACTTTATTAAAAACACGGTCAACGCCACCACATTCTCAGCCTTTGTTGCATCTCAAAACCTAGACCATATCGATCTAATTAAAATCGATACCGAGGGCACAGAATTTGAAATTTTAATGTCTGGCAAATCAGAAATTGAAAAGTTTGAGCCTATCGTAATTTGCGAAACTCTTTTTAATACTATCGAAGGTAAACTAGAAGATTTCTTTAAAGATCTAGACTATGAGTTCTTTAATCATACTCCATTGGGATTAGAAAAAGCAGCGACTTTAAGAAGAACAACTGACGATGGTATTCGTAATTGTTTTTTTGTACCCAAATCAAAATTAGAATTGATTACTTCTTTCATTCATAAAACCACGTAGCTTGAATTTTAATATTGTCATACCAGCACATAACGAGCAAGCTTTTTTAGCTGATACGCTAAACTCAGTATTACTACAAACCCTTTTGCCAAAAAAAGTGGTAGTTGTAAATGATAATTCAACCGATAGTACCGAAACCATCATTGACGAATTTTCAAACTTAAGTACAGTAATACAAAAAGTAAATACGTCATCTTCGACCGAGCATATGCCAGGCAGTAAGGTTATCAATGCTTTTAACAAAGGATTTGATGTCTTGGATGACAATTATGACTTTATCGTAAAGTTAGATGCTGATATTATTTTACCTGATAATTATTTTGAACGCATTGCATATATCTTTACCGGAAACCCTAAGGTTGGTATTGCCGGAGGCTTTGCTTACGAAAAAGATACAGAGGACATTTGGACGCTTAATCACCCTATGAACAAAAATCATGTTCGCGGGGCATTTAAATCATACTCAAAAAGCTGTTTCAAAGCCATAGGCGGCCTTAAAACTGCAATTGGATGGGATACCCTTGACGAATTACTAGCGCAATATAACGGCTTCGAAATCTTTACCGATGATAGCTTAAAAGCAAAGCATCTTCGCCCAACAGGGCATGCTTATAATGAGAAAGCTAAACTACTGCAAGGAAAAGCGATGTACACAATGCGCTATGGTTTTTGGATAACCTTCATTGCTTCGGCAAAAATGGCTTGGAAACTTAAAAAGTGGCGTGTGTTTATTGATAATTTTGAAGGCTACTATACCGCTAGAAAAGAACGAGAACTGTTTTTAGTAACTGTACAAGAAGGTAAATTTATTCGTAAACTGCGTTGGGCGAATATCAAACGAAAACTTTTATAAAAAAAAACATCCACCAAAAGGTGGATGTTTTTTTTATTTGAATGTATTGAACTATTAGAAGCCCAATTCTTGCTTCACTTCTGCAAGTAAATCTTTACCCTTTGCAACGATAACTGGACCACCAGCTTGCGCATCAATCACATAGTCGAAACCTTGTGCTGCTGCAACCTTATCAATCGCTGCTTTAGCTCTTGCTGAAATAGGTGCAAAAAGCTCTGCTTGCTTTCCTTGAATTTCTTGTTGTGCCTTTTGTTGCGCCTCCCCAATAGTCTTCTCTTGACCTTGAAGTTCAGCAGCTCTCTTATCATTCTCTTCTTTTGACATGTTAGGCGCCTCTGTGTTATACTGCGTAAATTTATTACGAAGCTCTGTCATCGCACCTTGTATATCTGCTTGATATGTTTCAGAAAGTTTTTTCAATTCTGATTCAGCCGCTTTCATCTCTGGCATTTCAGATAATAGTTTCTGTACATCAATGTGGGCAACTTTGCTTTGTGCATTTGCAAAATTTGTGGCAGCTACGAACAAAACTAGAGCTACAGCTATTTTCTTTACTTGTTTCATGAGTTTAAATTTAATAATATTGAGTGTTATTTATGTTAGTGATAATCTTACTTTATTAATTTTCTGAATCGTCTTCATTTTCGACATCCTTTGCATCTTGCTTCGCTTTCTTTTTCGCTTCACGATCTTCAAGCAACTTCTTTCTTCTTTCTTCGTAGGCCTTTTTACGCTCCTCTCGAAGTTTTAACTGCTCTGCTCTTTTTTCATCAGCAGTCTTATTTTTCGCATCTTTAGATTTATCAGCATTTTCAATTCTCTCTTTGAGTGCATCACTCATTTCCTTTTCTTCCGCTGCTGCATCCTCTTCTTCAAAACGACTTTTCTTAGGAGCCTTTTTCTTCGGAGCACTTACTTTTCTCGTTCGTGCTATACCTCTTAAAATGATATCGCTAATATCGTGCCTTTTTTGCGAATACAACATTACAACATCCGCAGATTTATCAAAAATAAAATCATACTTTTTATTAGCGCCTATTTTTTGTACCTCATTGAATACCTGATCTTGAATTGGCTGAATCAATTGTCGCTTTTGCAAAATCAAATCTCCTTGCGGACCAAAACGATCTTGTTGATACTCGATCATTTCTTTCTCCAAAATTTGAATCTCTTCTTCACGCTCAGAAATCAACTCATCTGTCAACAAAACCTTTTCTGCCATCAGATCTTTCTTCATTTGTTCAACAGCACTTTGTTTTTGCTCAATTTGAACTTTCCATTTTTGCACTTTAGTTGCTAGTTGTTCAGTAGCAGCTCTGTACTCTTCTACGTTCTCTAAGATATATTCCATATCTACGTATGCTATTCGAACTCCTCTTTGTGCGAAGGTGAACGCTGAAAACATCACAGTAATCAATACGATAAGAACTTTTGTTTTTACTTTCATTTCTGATTTCGTTTTATCCAATAGAAAATATCGTGCCAAAAATACTAAAACTTTTAAAATGAATGGTTTAGCTTTTGCAACGAGTTATTAAATTAAAACTGTTGGCCAATAATGAAGTGTGTTTGCCACCCGCTTATTCCAGTTGAATTTGGGTTAGCATCTTGGTCAAATCCATAACCAAAGTCAATACCCAATAAACCAAATGCAGGCATAAATATTCGGAGCCCCACTCCAGCCGATCGTTTTAACTGAAACGGATTATAATCCTGAAAATTGTTGAAAGC
>CALLIG010000126.1 GCA_938009735.1 uncultured Flavobacteriaceae bacterium | reverse complement strand
AATCAAATTAGCAATGGCTATAAAATGATTCTTAATCCTAGAATGACGTGTAGGCTTTGGCTTTTTAGGTTCATTCTTTCGTTTTTCAGCATTGAAGTTTTTAATCTTCATACGGCATGCTTTTATATCCTTACTTAAATTATCAAGTTCTTTTTTGACAGTTTTAGTTGGTATATCACTTTTAACATCTCCTTCCACTTTCTTTTTTGAAGTCTCACTTTCTTCTTTGTTAGGTGCTTTTGAAGTTTCATCCTTAGCTGGTTTCTTCTTTTTGATAGCAGTTGGAGCAAGACGTTCCACCAATAAGAATACTTTTTCAATATTATCTTTAGCAATATCTTCAAAAGCTTCTTTATCCGAAGTCGTTTTATAATCATCAAGTATTTCCTGAACAGCGGTATTCAATGCTTCTGGTTGTACTTTGCCCATATCGAGCGCTTGTAATTGTTTTATCGTCATAGTTTATTTTAAGCTGCAATTAGTAATTCCAATTCTAGTAGGTCTAAAGCTCTAGCGCGTTCTTGTTCTTGTATCCGAATGGTTTCTTTACTTGTCATTTTAGACTTTTCTTTTTTCTTTCCAGCATTAAGCATTTCAAATAAAAGTGCATCTGCTTCCTGTGCTTTAGCATCTGATTTGCTAAAATTTTCAGAAGTTGACTTAATCACCTCCCAAGCCTTGATAGGATTTAATTTGCTTCCGGTTAATTCTAAAATTTCATCCTGATTAACAATCTTTAATTGTTCCAGTTCTTTTTTTGTAGTGTTCTTTGTTTTGTACATAATTATAAAGTGTGGTCAATGGCATATTGTTGATGATATAAAGGCTGTAAACCCCAAATAAAATCATTCGCTTCTTCTTGATTCGTGTAATGAATTGAACATAATTGAGGTGTACCATCGGTTTTGAAACATTCGTAACGATAACATTGCACTGGGTTATCTTCATTAGAAATATCAATAGTAGTCCAGCGAAGTATTAACGTACTGCTGTGTTTTTTAGACAACATAATCTGAAAATCACGACAGTATTCTTTACCTATTTTATTAATGGCTACCGCACGGTCCATAATCTGATTAATAACACTTTGTTTAAGTAGGCGTTTATTTTTTTCCATGCAGTTGATTTTGATAATTAATTATAATTTGTGAAACTTCCTTTACTGCAGCATCCATAGAATAGCTTTGCTCAAACACGAAGCCTTTTGGATTAATCGCTTTCACGAAATTGTTTCCCATTGATGCTTTAATAGTTCCCAGACCTGATGGAATTGTCATACCAAAATAATTGCTCAACGCCACTAAACTTTTAAAACCACGATACCTAAAATAGCGAGGATCACTACTCATGAGCAGCAACTGGTTTTTATCTAATTTATCTTGAAAGCGTTTTACACGAATACAACCTAAAATCATTTGACTATCAAATGAAGTTCCCAATAGCACGTTTACCTCCACTGAAACACCCCGCAATTCCATAAACTCAACCAACTCTGCACAGGCTAGACCTACATAAAGTAAATCGTCACCCTTTACTTGCGCATTTGCACCAGCCATAATGTATAATTGTAATGCGGGATAAGACATCTGTTTGTCCTTAAAATAAGCATACACACTTTTTACTGAAGTCCGAATTTGTTTGTTCCCTAACTCAATATGCAGTTGACTTACCGAAGTATTCATTGGTGACGAAGTATTCACTGGAAACGTTTGATACATTCCCATAGTTGCACGATCAAAAGAAAATACACCCAACCCTCTATCATTATAAGCCATCTTTGGTTTAGGTAAAACAGCTTCGTTTAGGTACTCCAAATACTGAGTAAGCTTTTCTTTAATTTGTGGTTGAATCTTATTGATTAGCTTCATACCTAAAAAAGTACGATGTTCATCGAGTTCTTGAACGCTTTTAGGTTTAAGTGTGCCATACCAATCGCTTCCACTACGTATTTGGCTATCGGTACTTTCTTCAATAAAATTCCAACGCAACTGGTTTTCAGACGATAGATTTTTAATCTCATCATCTACAAAAGCATTGAAAGCAAAGACACTATCAAATAAAAGATAGTTGTATTTGCCATCAGGACTTTTAAGGGTATGTTGTTTTGGTGCGCTCACGTATGCTCATAAAAGTAATTTTTGAGGTGGTATGAGTTGCGGTGCGGAATTGTAGTTTGGGACGTTTAACAATTATTTATTTGCTTAACCGAAAATATTGAGATGTTGTTGATGATATGATTAACTTTAGAAATAGTAAATTACTAACACTATTAATTAATAACCTACTGCTTATTGAAATCTAAACGCATAAAGCTAAACGAAGCAACCATTGAAGCTCGAATAGATGGAGTCTTAAAACAAATATTTCCAGCTTTTAAAGACGTTGAAGTTATCCATCAAAAATCCTTTTCATTAAAATTAGGGCATCACGATTTGCTTGTTAACCAGAAAGAACCATCTAAAAATGGTACAAGAGCAATTTCTGATATTCTCTTAAAAATAGATGATAAAAATATCATTTTATTAGAATTGAAAAAAGAAGGACTTGACTTGACTCCACAAGATGTCGATCAAGGCATTTCGTATGCAAGATTAATAGATAGAATGCCTCCCATTACAGTTGTTTCTAATGGTATAGATCATCTCCTCTATAATACGTTTACAAAAAAAGAACTAGACACAAAGATTCTAGATACAAAGACACTTTACAAACTTCTTGATAACGCTTTTACGTTAGCTATAAATGATTTAAAAGAGGCTGTCTCCATATTGCTCAATGGTAATCATTCGCTTTTTTCTGAAGTGATAAATGATATTAGCAACACCAAGTTTGAAGAACTTAAAGGTAAGATTACTGACTACAATTCTCCTATTTGCTCAGATTTTTCAATTACACGAGAGATTGTAGCACAAATTAATCCTCTGTTTGAAACCCATCCATTGGTAGGCATTGTTTCTTCTGCTTACAGCGGAAAAACTAATGTATTGCATCAGTTTTATCAAGAAAATAAAGCAGACCATTATTTATTCTATTTGGATTGTTACGACTATAATGCCTCGATTTTACAAGAACTGGCTAATGCTTTTTCTGCTAAAACAAACTCAATTATAAATACAGACCGTATACGAGAATGGTTTATAAACTCGCTGTCTAATAAGAACACTAATAAGTTCTATTTGTTAATTGATAATTTTAACAAAGACATTCCAGACTATGTTATGAAAGACATTCTGGAATTAATAGGCATATTTACAAACCATAACCAGTTTTGCCTTTACACACTCGATGAACATAATTTTGATCAAATAACTCGAATTCCTCATCGTAATTACCGAAATACTATCGGCAAAAAAAGCAAAGTGTTAGAATTAGAAGAACTTAATTTTGGTGAATTTAAAATCGCACTAGACCTCTTGTATAACAAGCATCGCATAAATATTCAGCACGGTGGACATAAAACAAAAGAATATAGAGAACCACGCATTCTTAGACATATGGCAAGTTTTTACAATCATTCTGAAAAGTTAAAATACTTTCAACTTAATGCAGTTCCAGATTTACAACATCTTCAACTATTCGGTAACAATAAGGTATTCAGCAACTCAACACACGCGTTGTACAAAAAACTTAGTTCTGCTTTTCTATATGATTCCAAACGCAGAAAAGGAAATACAAAACTTGCAACCGTCGCTTCTGGTAGCGGAGCAATTTCCTTAAAAACTTTTAACGAAAAATACAGTGGTGACTTACAAGAATTAGTCAAATCATCAACTACGGTTATGCGGAATTTTTCTAATGGCTTAAAAGTAATTTATCCTAAAATACCTGAACTAACCGCCTACCATTCAATTAAGCCTATAACAAATAAAATACTACGCTTACATAAAAAAGGCAAATCAATTTCTTACATCTGCCAAGAATTCCAAAATATGGTAATACAACTTCCATATTGTGACATTGTAGGAACTGGTGTTTTAATCACACTTGGCAAGGGAGAAAACATAGATTTATTTTCTAGTCTGGTTCAAGAATTAATGAAATATCCTCCTAAAAAAGAGACTGTAAATAAAGGAACAGAAGTCCTTACTTATATGGATGATTATGGACATCTAAAAATAAAATTTGATGATGATTTTGACCTTTCTGATATGGCCTTCATTTCAAATTTCCTTCCATTTGCTATCCTTTCTCAACTTTCTGGATTTGTACTTGGCTTACTAGAGAGTGAATCCAAACAGTATTCACAATATGCTTTTCATATTGCATTATTATATGAATTGGGCTCTAATAAAAACTTCTTGAGGCGGGCAGATGCACGTTCATTAGCCAGTGACTATTACTATGAATCTTACGATTGGGAAGGTGTTGGACATATAGTATGTGGAAGAGAAGGAGTTGTAGAACCAATAGTTCAATCTATATTCAGTTGCTTTTTTAGAATTCCTGATGAAATAGAACATCTTATCGAACGTGCTTTTGATGAAGAAAATTTTGCTCTATTATGGCGAATTCATCTGGCTTTAAGAGAAATCAAAAATCATCCTGACTACCTTTTAGCAGAAAGAGCAAAGGCATTTACAGATCGTTTTGAGGCTTATTCAAAAGTTTTCATATCTAAACAAATTATAGAAGTCACTGATGACCCAGAATTTAAAGTTCTTGTAAAAGACACTTTTAACATCGAATAAATTATTTAGAGATTATGAAAAAATGTTTGCTATGCCAAAATCATCCTGCCGACAAAAAAGGATCACATATCGTACCGCATTTTTTATCTAAACGTATAGATAATGAACCAGGACAAACAGGAAGGGATAAGGAATTAGGTTTTGTAATTACAGAAGGTTCTACATCTTCTTACTTTGGACGCTCGGTACAACCAGAAATACTTAAAGAAATTTATGGAGAAGTAACCGATGAACTTATCGAAGAAAATAAAGTTGAAGGTATTGAAGACCACTATTTCTGCTCTGGTTGCGAAACAAGGTTAAGCGTTGTCGAGAATGAATATGCTAAAACGATTGAACAAGCAACTAAGACTGAACAAAATTATACGAGTATTGAGCAACCTTTTGTAGGTTTTCTATTTTGGATCTCTATCATCTGGCGATTATCTATTCAAGAATATAGTGGCTTTAAATTAAAAGCTAAAGAAGAGAAGAAACTAAGGCGAATTATTGATACTTACCTCAAGGACTCAATAGAAAAGATAACTCCAAACAAAAAGGATATAGATCTAAATGATATCGGGTACAAACTTATTCGTGCTCCTAAATTTTCAGATACATTAAGTACTTGGCTTCATTGGTCTACAATCTACGAAAGACCATACTCTATTGTAATTGATGAGTACATTCTTTTTCTGTACTTCAAAAAAGCGCATCTTAAAGGTATGCCTTTAGAGTTTTATGGTAGTGAGCGTTTCAAAAATCAGGCAGAATATGTAACACCCTTTAAATCAGAAACAATATTCGGTATTACTAATGTGCAATACAAAACTTTTAGTGAAAAAATAGCCTTATTTGGTGCAACAAAAAGAATGCAGTTTTTAAGCCATAAATTAGATTTACTACATCATAAATTAGGAGGTAGAGGCAAGAGAATGAATATTCAACTCAAAGGCGAAATATTAAAAAGAATAGCAAATAGTGATGTTGAATTAGGAAATAAAAACACTCCTGAAAATCATATCAAGATAATTTCAGAAACTATAGTAAAGCTTAATAAAAACTAATGATAGAAAACTACATCAATATCACAGTACTATTGCGTCTATATTAAAATCCTTTGAAGTTCAAGCTCCAGTTATTATTACTGAATATGAAAACAATTTTCAAGTAAATTGTATTGCAGATTATGAATATTGGGAACTTAACACAGTTAAGAATGCCTTCCCAGATTATGATTTACAGGAAGATATAGGAAATGGAAAACAAAGAATTCGCTTAAAAATTAGTAGATCTCAATCCCCATTTTCTAGAGATGATTGGGGACGACCTATTGAAGCTCCATTAGACCAAACCAAATACTTAGTTAAGCGAGATACAACAGCTAGTAACCCTATTAAATTTAGTCGTAAAGTAAAAGTTCTATTTGAAAATGAAGAACGTAATTACTTTATAAATATCGTACCTGGCACAAACAAAATTGAACAAGAAGGCTTCTTAGTTTTAGATAAATTTAAAGAGCTTCAAGAAGGTGATGAATACAAAATATTAATTCAAACTCTTTTTAAAGAACCATTAGAAGCTTTTAAAGCTGGCTGTAATAAGTTAGAGATCAAAATTGCAGAAGATTATGAGGTTTTCCTCAAAGAAAAGAGACGTAGAAATCGTAAAAGGAAAAAGTAATCATCCAATCCGCCTCTTAAACTCGACAATAAAAGCCTGTTTCATACCACTACTTTTATAAGAATTTAAGAACCCTTCAAGGTTAATTTCAGTCTTAATGTGCTCTGCTTTTTCTTTGGTCATTGCAATGAAATAGCTGTGTAAGGAGTCTTTGAGTGTTTTACCATTGAGCATCTTACGATAGGTTTTTCCAAATTCATCTTTCATTCCTGTTTCGCGCTTCATTTCAAGCTCGTAGGCACGTTCAAAGTTGAGCATGGTACGCAAAGTCATAATATCTTCCGTATCGTCGTCTCCAGCTTCTTTACCTTCATATTTAAGAATAGACTTGCGTATAGTCAAACAGATATCCACTACTGCTGGATAAACGAGCTGTCGCTCTAAGGTTTCATTAAAACCAATGCGGTAAATACAACCACTAAAACGATCTAGTAAAGAGGCATCTTGTTTGTTGTTCCCAACATAGTTTCCACTTGCGCCTTTCCCAATTACGTTACCGGTTGCGATGCAACCAAAATTTCTGTGCTTCTTAATCGGTTCATTATTTCCATTAAAAATGATGGCTCCTTCACGGGCACTTTTTGCTAGGGCATCATTTAACAAACCCGCAGTATTAGCATCGAGCTTTGGCATTTCGTCCAGAATTAAAACTTTTCCATCACGCCATGCTTCAATAAGTGCTCCTTCCTTGTAACCTGATATCGTTTGTCCACCCTTAATATCGATAGGTGATGTCCACTGATTACAATTGACAATAGTAAATGGTAATTCTTGCCCATCATTTTCAGCACGACCTTGAATCGCGTAAGCTATCTTTTCTCCTATCGTGGTTTTACCTGTTCCGGCACTTCCAACTAAATAAGGATTGTTTCCCACACTCAGGTCGTCCATGATTTTCATGAATTGAGGAATTTGTTGTACTTCTGGTATATCTAATTTTCTATTATTCATTAATGCAATGCGATTTGTAGTTGGTTAATTAATTCATCAATGTTAGCAATTTGAGCAATGCTATCTTCATAAAACACACGAC
>CALLIG010000125.1 GCA_938009735.1 uncultured Flavobacteriaceae bacterium | reverse complement strand
CACTCATGTATTTGTTGGCTTTAATGCTTTAAATACTGCTGAAACGCAAATTATACAGACTATTCTAAAAACTAGTACAGCTTCAATTTATTGGGATACAGATTCGTATTTTTTAGATGACCCGATTCATGATGCTGGGTTTTTTATTCGGAAACACAGAAAAAGTTGGAGTCATTTCAAAGAACACGACTTCAAAGGAATTCGAAACAATTATTCAGCTAAAAAAAATATTCAGATTACAGGAGTGCCTAAAAACGTTTCTCAGGCGAAATATGTAGGCAAGCTTCTGAATGAACTAAAAGAGAAGCATCCTGAATCAATTAAAAAGACAGCTTTAATCTTAGGTGATGAAAGTTTGTTAAACCCAATACTTAATTCAGTTCCTAGAGAAATAGATTCAGTAAATATTACCATGGGGTATCCTTTAAACAAGACTCCTTTAGCCAACTTGTTTATGGACTTTATAGAACTATATCTCTATCGTGACCAACGCGGATGGTTCTATCAAAATATTATTTCTTTTTTATCACATCCTTATATTGCTGAGTTTTTAAAGAATGTGTATTCTGATGAAACTGAACATATAATAACCGCCATTAGACGTAATAATTGGACACATGTTACCATACCTAAAATCAAGGAAATTAATTCAGATGAGAAGCTCGATCTTCTCTTTTTTGAAAAACAACCTTCACCTCAACAATTCGTTACGCATTGTATTAAAATAATTGAGGAACTAAAACTAAGGTTCATAGAAACCAACAACACTTTAGGTCTTGAATACTTATATCGCTTTCATACCTTATTTAATCAAATTCTAGCTTTAGTAAAAGAACATACTTTTATTAACGATTTAAAATCTCTTCAGAGTGTTTTTAAAGAATTATTATCCTCTGAAACTGTTGATTTTCAAGGTGATCCATTAGAGGGGTTACAAATAATGGGAATGCTAGAAAGTAGAAATCTTGATTTTGAAACAGTTATTATTACATCTGTTAATGAAGGGATTCTACCATCAGGAAAATCGAATAATTCTTTTATTCCTTATGATCTAAAAACTGCACTTGGGCTTCCCACCTACAAAGAAAAAGATTCCGTTTATACCTATCATTTTTATCGATTATTACAGCGCGCCAAAAACATCCATATTATATATAATACAGAGCCAGATGTTCTAGAAGGAAGAGAAAAAAGTAGATTAATTGCTCAATTACAAACCGACCCGATCAGAGTAAATGATATCACCGAAAAAGTTGTTGCTCCTGCCATCGAACCTAAAGTTCAGGAACTAGAGTGCATTAAAAAGGATTCAGGGCTAATGACATTGATTAAAAACCATGCTCAAAAAGGCTTCTCTCCTACTTCACTTAGTAATTACATAAGAAACCCTATTGATTTTTATAAAAGAAATCTATTAGGAATAGACAATATTCAAGATGTTGAAGAAACAGTCGCAGCCAATACTTTTGGAACCATTGTTCATGATACACTAGAAGATTTATACACTCCCTTCCTTGGCGAAATTTTATCTAAAGAAGGGCTTACCTCAGCAAAATCTAAAATTCAGCCGCTGGTAAAAAAGCATTTTGCTAAAAGTTATATGAATGGCGACATTGATCATGGTAAAAACCTCATTGCCCATCACGTCATTGTTCGCTACATCGAAACTTATATTGAACAAGAAATTGCTGAAGTAAAAAATCATGAAATTAAGATTATAAGCCTTGAGGGTAAATTAAATATAACTTTAGACATCCCCGAAATGGATTTTCCTATTGTTTTAAAAGGAAAGCTTGATCGAATTGACCAGAAAGACGGCACACTTAGAATAATTGATTACAAGACCGGAAAAGTTGAATCAAAACATGTTGAGATCGTAGATTGGGAAGAAATCACAACAGATTACAATTATAGCAAGGCGTTTCAATTACTCTGTTATTCAGTAATGTTCAATACTAAAAATCCTATTAACACTATTGAGTCAGGTATTGTTTCCTTTAAAAATCTGAATGCAGGTATTCTTCGTTTTGCGACAAAGGAAAAGAAAGGAAGTAGAAAAAAGGACTATCCAATAACTCAAGAAACCCTAACTCTTTTTCAAGTCGAGCTAAAAAAGTTAATCTTGGAAATCTGCAATCCTGAAATACCATTTACAGAAAAAGAAGTTTAGTTTACTTTTTATCTGGTCGTGTTGGTCTAACTTCAATCTTACTAGGTAATGTTCTTGGGTGCATTTTTAATAAGTCCAAAACTAATGATCCGATATCTTCTGGCTGAATTTTCCAAGCATCTTTTTCTGATGGCTCATTATTATTAAAATGCGTTGCTACTGACCCAGGCATAATAGTAGAAACCTTGACATCATATTTACGTAAATCTAGCATTGCAGCTTGCGTAAAACCTACAACTCCAAACTTTGTTGCATTATATCCCGCTCCAGAGGCGAAGAAATTCGTTCCCGCTAAACTGGCTAATGTTATGTAATACCCTTTAGATTTTTTCAATGCCTCAACGGAAGCCTTCAAGGTGTGAAAAACTCCATTGAGATTTGTTCCTATCATCTGATGCCATTGTTCGACTGACATTTCATCGATAGGTGCAAAATGCCCAATACCAGCATTTGCAAGAACAACATCTAGTTGTCCCCAAGTATCTATAATTTTTTTAATAGCTTCTCGCTCATCCCCAATTTTCGTCACATCTGATGCTAAAGCCAAGACCTTATCTGAATCACCTAAATATTGAGCTGCAGTTTCAACAGTTTTTAAAGTCCTTCCGCTAATGGCAACTTTCATTCCTGCAGCAATTAACTTTTCAGCTACTGCATATCCTATCCCTTTCGAGCCTCCAGTAATGTATGCTACTTTTCCTTTTAAATCTTGCATTTAGTTGATCTGTCTATAATTTTGGCTCCCAACCAGGTTGATATTCTCTCTTCCAGCTTTCCATGGCCTTTTTATTGTTTAGCACCTTACCTGTTGTTGAATCAATTTTAAGCGTTTCTCCTGCATCTTGAGCCATGTTTCCTAGGTGGCAAAGCATTGTCGAAATACTTGCATCATTGATATCTGCATAAAGACTTTTGTCCTCTCTAATTGCATCAAAGAAATTACCAACATGAGAAACATCAAGACCTCCTTCGCCTCTAGTATTCGTAGTAGCACTTGCTGATTTTTCAAATTCTGATTTAATCGGATTTCCCTGTAAATCATACAGTTTATAATAATTTCGATCCAATTGAATAGAGCCCTTACTACCATATATCGTAATACCTCTACCTGGCCTAGTCGGCTTGTTAACCCCACGGCTATGACCTGTCCAAGTAATGAATTTATTATCAGGGTATTTAAAAGTCACCTGCTGATTATCAACAAATTCCCAGTCGTCGTCGTACGTGTATTTACCTCCAAATGAAGTTACGCTCTCAGGAAGATCAACTCCCAATGCCCATCTACAAATATCGATCTCATGCGTACCATTATTATGTATTTCACCAGTACCCCAATTATGAAACCAATGCCAGTTGTAAGGGTGAATATTATCTTTATAGTCTTTTCTAGGTGCAGGACCTTGCCACATTTCCCAGTCTAGTGTTTTAGGAACATCTATTTTATTGCCTATACCAATAGAACCACGGTTGTTCGAATAATACGCCTCCCCTTTAAATACATCTCCTATAATACCATTTCGAATATCATCAATAGCCATAATTGATGTGCGTGCCGAACGTTGTTGGTTTCCCATTTGAACTTTCTTACCATACTTGTTTTGCGCTGCAACCAATAAATCATTCTCATGCGGATTATGACTACAAGGTTTCTCTATGTAAACATGTTTTCCAGCCTGTAATGCCGCAATAGCCATAGGGGCGTGCCAATGTTCAGGAGTTGCAATAAAAACAGCATCTACATCTTTATCTTCTAAAATCTTTCTAAAGTCCTTCTCTACTTTAGGAACATAACCTAAATTTTTCTGACACCAGACATTATTCGCTTCAATAATTTTATCATCTACATCACAAGAATAAAGAACCTTAGCATTAGCATCCGCATGTATTGCTTTGTAATGTGCCTTTCCTCTACTACGTACTCCAATAACAGCACAATTAATATGATCATTCGCGCCCAAAATATTTGCATACGATGTACTTGGGAACACTAATCCACCTAGAGTGACGGCTGCAGTACCTGCTGTTGTTTTTTTAATAAAGCTTCTTCTTGTGGTCATGACTATTTGTGTTTTTATCAGGATAGTAATTTAAGCAAAAAAACTAATCATTA
>CALLIG010000124.1 GCA_938009735.1 uncultured Flavobacteriaceae bacterium | reverse complement strand
GCCTAAAAATCTACCTGACAGGTTTTTTATAACTGATTCGAATGGAAAGGAAGTTATGATTTTTAGGCAAGATTCTTTAAATATTACCTTTTGTCTAAAGGTGGTTCAAAATTTATAAAAAAACTATGCCTAACAATGTATCTACGGCAATTGCCCCTATGCAAGGTAACTGCTCATATACTAGAACGTTGGCTGTGATACAAAAAACACTCGAATACATAGCATATGATTGAAATTCAAAACTTTGATTTTCTAATAGGAAAATGGACAGTTCGAAACAAAAGGCTAAAAGAACGCCTAAAAAACTGTAAAGAATGGACTGAATTTCAAGCGGAAATGGAAACAAAGCCTATTCTTAATGGATTAGGTCTAATGGACGAAATGAAATCATCACATTTTGGAGATGATTTCATCGGATTTAGTATTCGAATGGTTAACCCTAAAACAACTATTTGGACAATTTATTGGGCTGATACGGCAAGCCCAGAAAACTATTTAAAGGAACAAGTTGTTGGCGAATTCAAAAATGGAATCGGCGTGTTTTATGGAAAAGAACTATATCTAGAAAAAGAATACAAATTAAGGTTTACTTGGAAAAAGCTATCTGAAAATACTGCTCTTTGGGAACAAGCCTATTTTGATAAAAAAGTAAAAGAGTGGGAAACAAATTGGGTAATGGAATTTACAAAAGTCATGTAACAGATAAGTACTGTCCCCCGCCGACGATCGTCTGTGACCGGTGCCCACACCAGCAAGCTGCACGTTTTTAATGAAATTTAGTAACTTGGTATGCCATAGCAATCTTGTATGCATAAAATATTTTTTGACTAAAATGAACTCTAGGAGAAATGAAATTTGATACCTACGCAATAAGACTTTTAAAAACCAGCGATGTCGCTAATTATTTTCAACTTGTTGAAAATAATAGACCGCGATTAAAAGATTCTTTTGTTGGTACCGTTTCAAAAACCAATACCTATGAAGAAACCCAAAATTTTGTCGAAGACATGGTTCAGCGTGCAAAAGAAAAGGTATTCTTCGCCTATGTAATTATTGATAACACCAATCAAAATATCATAGGTTTCCTAGATTTGAAGAATATTGATTGGAATATTCCAAAAACTGAAATAGGTTGCTATATCGACGAGAACTACGCAGGAAAAGGAATCACGACAAAAGCATTTAAAATCTTTTGTGAGTATTGTTTTTCAGAACATAAATTCAAAAAATTATTTTTGAGAACGCAACCAAACAATATGGCCGCCAGAACCGTAGCTGAAAAGTGTGGTTTTGAATTGGAAGGAACCATTAGAAAAGACTATAAAACCACTTCAGGAGAACTTGTTGACTTAGTGTATTACGGAAAATTAAATTAAAAGACCTATATACAACCGCTAGCGCTCGTCTGTGACGGGTGCCCGCAACAGCAAGCCACAAGATTTTAAAGAAATAGAGTAACTTGTTACGAAACGCAATTGTAGTGTGTAATCTTGACACAAATTTGAAGTATCGAACATGACCTACAACCAACAAGCTTCTAATGCCATTTTGAAAGAGTACATCAGGTGCTTTTGGTGCTTAGACAATAATTCATCAGAAAATCTTAATTACACCATTTTACCAGACGGTTTTTTTGATATTATAGTTCGCTTTGATAATTACAAATACCAAAGTACCGTGCTCACAGGCCTATATACAAAAGAGGTTGAAGTGGTCATTGCTCCAAATCATCAACTTTTCGGAATACAATTTAAATTACCCGCTGTAGAATATATATTCAACGAAAGTATTGCTCCATTATTAAACGCTGAAAAAAAGCTTCCTGATGCTTTTTGGAATCTAAATTCACTTTGCTTTTCGAAAAGCTTAAATAACATCGATACCTTAAGTTCAATACTAAGTCAAGAAATCAATAAAAAAAATAATCTAGACGATCGAAAACTTCATCTGTTCAGATTATTGAGTCAAACGAAAGGCAATGAAAGCGTAAGTTATTTTGCTGATAACGTGTTTTGGTCTAGTAGGCAAATCAACAGATATTTTAATAAAATGTTTGGCCTTTCACTAAAGAACTACTGTAATATATTACGGTGTTCTGCATCTTTCAAAGACATCAAAAAAGGAGATTTATTATCAAATTATTACGACAGATCTCATTTTAATAAAGAAATAAAAAAGTATACCAACTACACTCCAAAAAATTTATCCAATAACAAAAACGACCGATTTTTACAAATTTCTATAATACCTAATAAGTAACTTTGAGGCAGTACTAAATACGACATAAGGTTGTGTGTAATCTAAAAGTAAATAGGTATGATCAAAAAAATAGCAATAACATTTAGCGTAATTCTATATGCAATTATCGTCCCTTTTTTAGATATCAATGAAACACATGTTTGGAATCCGGATTGGACGCCTCATGCACGAATACATGAAGTTTGGCAATTGATAACAAACTCAAGTATTGGACTAGTATGCTTGTGGTTAGTTTGGTATAAAAAAGAAGTGCGATTAAGCTTTTTATTAAGCATTATAATTATGGGAGGTTTTTTATTAGCATTCTTCTTAAAAGATGGGTACGGGGGTTCTATGAAATATTTAGATGGAAGTGAAAAGACTGTATTAGGAATTAATATTGGTGTTTTAGGATTTGGAATAGCGTTCTTATTTTTAATACTATCGCACCTGTTCACAAAAACAAAAAAGACTACACACAACAAAGTGGATGATTAATTGCTCATTGTGGGTAAAGTGACTAAACAAAAACAATGAAATCA
>CALLIG010000123.1 GCA_938009735.1 uncultured Flavobacteriaceae bacterium | reverse complement strand
CAATCCTAAAAAACGCAAATATGAAAACAAGAATCAGTCTTGGAATATTAGGAGTATCCCTTTTGATGTTATTTCATTTTATGAATGAAAATTCTAATGGCAATAAATATCGAAATGCATCTTTTAATTTTACAAAATGTGTTCCCGCAAAATTTATGTTGGGTTTTGTAGATACTACCCAGCAAATTTCACCACTCTTTACCAATTTAGGAAATCTTCATTTTCCTATTTCTACCAAAAAAGAAAGGGCTCAAGCATTTTTTGACCAAGGCGTAAAACTTTCTTATGCCTTTAACCATGCAGAAGCACACCGTTCATTTATGGAAGCTGCCAGGCTTGACCCAAATTCAGCGATGTCTTTTTGGGGACAGGCTTTTACCTTGGGTCCGAATATCAACGACCCTTTGCCCGATGAAGAACGTAAGAATAAAATCAATGAAGCAATAGTAAAAGCTAAAAAGCTATCGTCAAATGCAAAAGAACAAGCACTTATTAATGCATTAGCTACAAGGTATAGTGAAGATTTGACTGCTGATACCGCCGAACTAAACATTGCTTATATGAATGCCATGGCTAAGGTGGTTAAAAAATATCCGGATGATGCGAACATTCAAATCCTATATGCAGCTTCTGTTATGAATACCGTTCCTTGGAATTATTGGGATAAAGAAGGTAATCCATCTACGAATATCAAAGAAGCAAAAACGGCGCTAGAAAAAGCGATGGAAATGGAACCCGAAAATCCCGGAGGACATCACTATTATATTCATATGGTAGAATTACCTTATCCAGATATGGGTGTCGCAAGTGCCGACAAATTAGTAACGCTTATGCCAGGTGCTGGTCATATTGTACACATGCCATCGCATATCTATATTCGCGTAGGCAGATATTTAGATGCTGTAAAAGTGAACCAAGTCGCAATACAAGCTGATGAAGATTATATCGCACAATGCTTTGCACAGGGACTTTACCCACTCGCCTACTACCCTCATAATATTCATTTTCTGTGGTCTTCTGCAAGTTTATTGGGCGCTAGCGATATTGCTATAGACGCTGCAAAAAAGACGGCGGAAAAGGTTCCAACAGGAGAATTAGTGACGCTTCCTTTTTTACAAGATTTTGCTGCTACTCCCTTATTAGCATATACTCGATTTGGCAAATGGAATGAAATTTTAACTATTCCAGCACCTAGCCAAGACATAAAACATCTAAGCCTGATACGGCACTATGCGCGTGGTATTGCTTTTATTAGAAAAGGAAACAGTAAAGACGCTCAAGAAGAATTAGATGCCATTGCCCTACTCAAAAAAGATGAGGAGTTAGAAAGTTTGGTGGCAACTCCCAATAATACATCAATGCAAGCAGCAAACATAGCCTATGAAGTTGTAGCTGGTGAATTAGCAGCGCTGAATGGTAATTTAGCAAAAGCAGTAACTCATCTTCAAAAAGCTGTCGCATATGAAGATGCACTTATATATACAGAACCTGCCGCATGGCACATTCCAACACGTCAGAATTTAGGAGCTGTTTTAATGCAGTCTGGCAACTATGAAGCAGCTGAAAAGATATTCAAGGAAGATTTGGAAATACTCCGTCAAAATGGTTGGTCTTTAATGGGACTTCACAATAGCTTAAAAGCACAAGGCAAACTAAAGGAAGCTGAAGTAATAAAGAAAGAGTTTAATAAAGCATGGGAACATGCTGATATTGAAATCAATACTTCTATTTTATAACAATAGCTATTCATGAATAAGCTTAAAAAATCGAATATAGTAATAGTACTTTTAGTGCTTGGTTTAGTTGTTGCTTGCCTTATGGTATTCAATAAAAAATCAGAGTTACCGATTTTTAACCCATCCGATTTTAATCCTGAATTAGTTGATATTAGTCTTCAAAATGCAGTAGAAAATCATTCCGTAGCTGATTTCGAACTTTTGAACCAAAACGGAGATACCATAACCCAAAAAGATTATGACGGCAAAATCTATGTGGCAGATTTCTTTTTTACCCGCTGCCCAAGCATCTGTCCTATTATGTCGAACAATATGGAAAAACTTCAAAACACCTTTCTCAATGAAGCAGATGTACTATTTCTTTCTTTATCAGTAACTCCAGAGTTAGATAGTATTCCGATACTTAGAGCATATGCTAAAGAACATGGAGCTATTGACGGCAAATGGAATATTACTACAGGAGATAAAAAACACATTTACAATCTAGCACGTAAAAGTTACTTTGCCGTCGTGAGTGAAGGTGATGGCGGACTTCAAGATTTTATACATACACCAAACTTCATTTTAGTAGATAAACAAAAGCAGATTAGAGGTGTTTATGAGGGCACTAAAAATGAAGAAATTGAGCGTTTAAAATCTGACATTAAAGTTTTAACCGATAAATCATGAATAAGGTCATTTATTATGTTGCAAGTTCTTTGGATGGTTTTATATCTGGAGAAAATGGAGACATAAGTAAATTTCTACCTCACGGAGATGCAGTCGAAAAATATCAAGCCGATTTACTAGACTTCAAAACTGTTATCATGGGCAGAAAAACCTATGAATTTGGGTTTCAATACGGACTTGAACCAGGGCAACCAGCCTATCCGCATATGGAACATTATATTTTCTCAGAAACGATGCAAATAAAGGAATTAGCCAAAACTGTTCACATTGAGAAAATGTCTTTGAAACGAATCAAAGAAATCATTGCTGCATCTCCAACAGATGTGTACCTCTGTGGTGGTGGCAAATTTGCAGGTTGGCTTCTCGATAACGGACTCATTGACCAGTTAAAATTAAAATTGAATCCCATTGTACTAAGCGAAGGAGTTCGCCTGTTTGGGGATTCAAAAACGACATTGGTCAGTACCCTTATCGAAAAAGAATCATTTGATAGCGGACTTCAATTTTTGACTTACGATTTGAGATAAAAAGTCGTATTTTCAGTTGCTTAAAATCCAACTGAAATGAGAACACCAATTTTTATCCTTTTACTTTGTCTTTCTATAGGTTTTGTACGTGCTCAAGAAACAATTCTAGGCTTTACTTCAGAAAACGCTAAAAAACAAGAACAACTAGAAACTGCCTTTGAGTCTAAGCTTAACGCCAGTAATCTTGATAAATGGATGCAATTGATGGCTGCAGAACCTCATTGGGTTGGCACCGAATACGGGGAGAAAAATGCAAAGTGGATTCAAAAGCAATTCAAGTCTTGGGGCTATGACACCAAGATCGAAACCTATCATGTCTTATTTCCTTATCCAAAAGTCAGGCTATTAGAACTTACTGGTCCTACTTCATACAAAGCGAAATTAACTGCTGTTCCTGTTGATGGAGATAAATACACCGCGCAAGGTGATGCGTTGCTTCCTAGCTACAATGCTTTTTCTACCGATGGAGATGTAGAAGCAGAATTGGTTTTTGTGAACTACGGAATTCCAAGTGATTACGAAGAGTTAGCTAAACTAGGCATTGATGTAAAAGGAAAAATTGTCATTGCAAAATACCAAGGTTCTTGGAGAGGAATCAAACCAAAATTAGCAGCTGAGAATGGTGCCATAGGGTGTATTATTTATTCTGATCCTGCTGATGATGGTTACGGTCGAGGTGATGTATATCCGAAAGGAGCATTTAAAAACAAAACAGGCGTTCAACGCGGTTCAGTTATGGATATGCCCACCTACCCAGGTGATGTGTTGACACCTGGTTACGGAGCCACAAAAGATGCGAAACGTCTAGATCGTAAAGATGCACCTACAATAACTAAAATTCCTGTACTGCCTATTTCATATGAAGATGCACTACCATTATTAGCAGCTTTAGATGGAACCGTTGCTCCCCAATCATGGCGAGGTGGATTGCCTATCACTTATCACATAGGCCCTGGACCAGCAAAAGTGCATTTGAAATTAGAATTTGATTGGAAGTTAGTACCTGCTCACAATGTCATCGCAACATTAAAAGGAACCGATTTTCCTGATCAATGGGTGATGCGAGGTAACCATCATGACGCATGGGTTCATGGCGCAAATGATCCTATCAGCGGAATGGTTGCTTTAATGGAAGAAGCCAGAGCAGTTGGTGAATTAGCAAAAAAAGGTCAAAAGCCAAAACGTACTATTGTCTATTGCGCTTGGGATGCTGAAGAACCGGGATTAATTGGTTCAACAGAATGGGTAGAAGATCATAAAACGGAACTACAACAAAAAGTAGTTGCTTATATCAATACAGACGGAAACGGACGCGGTTTTTTAGGTGCCGGTGGTTCTCATAGTTTACAAGCCATGGTAGGCGAAGTTGCTGGTGCTGTTACTGATCCGCAAAGAGGTATTTCAATCAAAGAGAGAAGAAGTGCCAGAGACATGGTCAATGGCGGAACAGATGAATTCAAATTATACGCCCTTGGTTCAGGTTCTGATTACACTCCGTTTATTCAACATGCAGGTATTGCAGCACTAAATTTAGGCTTTGGCGGTGAAAATGCTGGGGGTGAATATCATACGATTTATGACACCTATCCGCATTACAAAAGATTTAAAGATCCTGAATTTGCTTATGGCGTGGCTTTAGCAAATACGGCTGGTAGAATTACACTACGTTTAGCGAATGCAGATGTTTTGCCTTTTGAATTCAAGCAATGGCATAGTACGGTATCAGGATATTTGAATGAGATTATGGAATCTATTACGACCATGCGTAAATCCGTTGAAAAACATAACATGATGGTGGACAAAAATATGTTTGAATTGGCAGCAGATCCAACGAAGCCTTTTTTAAAACCAGAAAAAAAACAAACAGTTCCTTATCTTGATTTCGCTCCACTTCAAAATGAATTGGCAGCTTTAGAATCAACTATCAAAATCATATCTAAAATAGATGTTTCAAAACTTTCAATAGAAAGACGCAACAGCCTGAATAAAAGATTAATGCTTGCTGAACATGTTCTAACTTCAGAAGAAGGCTTACCCCGACGATCGTGGTACAAACATCAAATTTATGCCCCTGGATTCTACACAGGCTATGGAGTAAAAACCCTACCCGGTGTGCGTGAAGCAGTAGAAGAAAAAAACTGGAAAGAGGCACAAGAACAAGTT
>CALLIG010000122.1 GCA_938009735.1 uncultured Flavobacteriaceae bacterium | reverse complement strand
TGTCACGTCCTAAAATACGGCTACAGATTAATATTAATTTTTAAGCGGCATATTGATGCACGTAATTAGGTGTTTTATATTCTAAAGATAAATGCAATCTTTTAGAGTTGTATAATTTGATTGCATTTTTGGTAGCTTTTTTAGCATGAACCACGCTGAAAAAGGTCTGGTCAAGATAAAATTCGTCTTTCAGAATTCCGTTAACACGCTCAGCAATAGCGTTTTCATAGCAATGATTGTCTTCAGTCATACTAATGTCTATCTTTTTTCTTTTGAGTTCATTTGTGTACACATTGCTACAGTATTGAATACCTCTATCTGAATGGTGAATCAGTTTTTGTTTTAGCTTGTTATGGTATGTAGCCTTTTTAAAAGCCCTTACACAGCCGTTAAGTTCTAAACTATCACTAAGGTCATAGCCAACGATTTTACGCGAGTATAAGTCTGTAATGAGCGCCAAGTAGCAGAATCCTTTTATGGTTCTGATATAGGTGATGTCTGCAGCCCAAACTTGATTGGGTCTGTTTATTTTCAGGTCTTTTATGATGTTATTGTATTTATAAAATCTGTGATATGAATTGGTAGTTCTAGAAGAGTATTTTTTTCTTCTAACGAGCAGTCCATTGTCTCTTAGGATACGGAATAGTTGGTCTCTACCTATTTTTATGTTGTTTTTTTGAAACTCATTCTTCAATGATTTCATGAGTTTTCTAGTGCCTTCTCTAGTTAGGGTTCTTCTACTTTTTTTGACCAGTTCAAGTACCTTCTGTTCTATTTGTTTTTTGATAACCAAACGTTTTTTGTATTTGTAATAGGCATCTCTTTTTATGGAGAATGCATCACAAATTTCTTCTATAGAGAACTGTCTGTCTCTTCGATTTTTGGGTGCTATTTCCATTAGGGCTCGATGTTTAACTTTTTTTTTAATTCTTCAACATCTTTAAAGCCCAGGTCTTGGGCAGCTACCTCAAGATAACTGTCAGTAACAAGCTTCTCTAAATCCTTTTTAATAAGAAGGTCTTTGAGTTGTTTTAGCTCTTTTTGAAGGGCTTTGATACGGGATAATTCATCGTCTGTTTGCACGGTTACACGGGTGTTCATTAGGTCTGTACGGTTGTACTTTTTAATCCATCCATTGATAGTACTGGATTGTACTCCGTAAGTTAATGCAATTTGTCTTTTGGAATGGTTTCCTTTGGTAAGTTCTGCTAAGACTTTAAGTTTAAAGCTCTCGCTATAACGTCTCACATATCCATCATTTTTATACATATACATTTGATTTTTGTATACATATTTCAGGACGGGTCAAGCTTGCGTACAACGGCTAGGCTATGATTAGTGTGGGGCGGTGATTTGCAATTCTCATTGCGCCACAGCTCGTAGCCAAATCTTTTGCTACCTCATAAATATACACAGATCTTATATTAAATAAGGTGCGAAGTATTAATTATAGGCTATGCTGCATGCATTTTTTTTCGCTCAATAATTTTTAATATTCCAAGTATTAAGATGCTAATTATGAACCCTTGTAGAAAGAACACCGATATTCCATAAATCAACGAATCTGTAATATTTGTCATTCTACCATTTGGTGCGTAATCTCTATGAAAACTAGTAGTTAATAATACAAAACGCTCAAAATATACACCGACTTTCATGAAAAAAGCAATTAATAATACATACCAAAAACTAGATGAAATCTTCTTATTCAGCAGCGTAAAAGGTAAAACTGATGTGCATAAGAGCATAAACCAATACATATATTTATAAGGCCCGGTTGCTCTGTTTGTAAATGCAAAATCTTCAGAGTAAAATGACATTCCGATTAAGAAATATAGCAATGTTACAATAGTGTATCCAATGATTGTCCAACGTATTAAATTCAGAGCTTTTTTAGTTGGATATTTATCTTTGAAAATCAGTCGGATTAATATTAAAGCCAATATCATAGGTACAAGACAGTAAATCAGATTAGAATCTACTAAACTTATAATCCTATTATATACTTCCATTTTTGAATTTTCTGGCTTTGCTCAAATTATGAATAAATACCTGCCTAAGATAAGTGTGGCTGGAAATTCAACGAATTTCCAGCCACAAATAGCAAAATCTTTCTATTTTAATTTATGATCAGTCTTGCAACAAGTCTAAAACCATATTACAACTTCACGCGCCACCCAAATGGATCTTCAGCGCGATTGTATTGAATATCAGTAATACGACCTTTCAGCATACTAGCGTAGCTATCTTCTAAAACTGGTAAATCATAATCTGTTTCTCGGTATCCGAAACCTGCTATTGGTGAAATAACCGCTGCAGTACCTGCACCAAACATTTCTTTAAGTGTTCCGTTTTTTGAAGCCTCAACAACTTCAGTTACCGTTATGGTGCGCACTTCAGTTTTAATACCTTCTGCTTCAGCGATTTTAAGTACGCTTTTTCGGGTGATTCCGTCTAATATACGATCGCTCGTTGGGCCAGTTATCAAAGTATCACCAATGCGAATAAAAATATTCATGGCACCAGCTTCCTCTATATTTTCATGCGTATGATCATCGGTCCAAACAACCTGTTGGTACCCTTTAGCTTTCGCTAATTGGGTTGGGTAGAACTGCCCAGCGTAATTACCACCTGCCTTTGCATAACCAACGCCTCCGTTTGCAGAACGCGAATAAGTTTCTTCAATAAGTACTTTTACTTCTCCTGAAAAATAAGGTCCTGAAGGAGCTAAGCAAATCATGAAAGTATATTCATCTGCTGGTGATGCATGAAAGCCTTCACCTGAAGCAAACATAAAAGGGCGTATATACATCGAGCTTCCTGCCGATTGCGGAATCCACGCTTTGTCTAATTCTAATAGTGTTTTCAAACCATCTATAAAAAACTCTTCTGGTAATTCAGGTATCGCCATCCGGCTAGCTGAAATATTGAATCGTTTGTGATTATCTAAAGGTCGAAAAAGAAATACATCGTTTTGATCATCCTTATAAGCCTTCATTCCCTCAAAAATAGATTGTCCGTAATGAAAAATCTTTGCCGAAGGGTTTAGACTAATTGGGCCATACGGAATAATCTTTGGAGTTTCCCATGCACCATTCTTATATTTACAGACCAACATATGATCAGAAAAAACGCTACCAAAAGCGAGATTGTCTAAATCAACTTGATCTATTTTTGATGTTTTTACCTTTTCTATGGGTATTTGTGTCTTTAAGGTACTTTCCATTTGAATACGATTTAAAGAATAAAATTAATGAAATATCCCAGTTTAGGCATCTTTTTTCGTCAAAAATGACCAATTTTGTAGAACACTTAAAAAAACAGAATATTATGCAACGATTTAACATATTACTGGTATTTTTATTCAGTATTAGTGCTGTTTTGGCTCAAGATCCAAACCTTGATGTTCTCGAAGAAACACTTGAAGTGCCCAATATGACCTCTTTTGGCGATCAAATTTATGAAGATAACGCTATGAGCGCGGCAGAAATGTCTGAAAAGTATGCAAATATGGCGGTTGCAGATACTATGAAAACTAAATTTACAGCAACGGTTACTGAGGTATGCCAGGCAAAAGGATGTTGGATGCGCCTGAAGATGAATGATGGTCAAGAAACAATGGTGCGTTTTAAAGATTACGGGTTTTTTATGCCGATGGATATAGCAGGGAAAGAGGTTACCGTAAACGGACTTGCGTTTGTTGAAGAAATGAGTGTTGAAGATCAAAAGCATTATGCGAAAGACGGTGGTAAGTCTGACGCTGAGTTGGCAAAAATAACTTCCGTTAAAAAGACGCTTGGTTTTGAGGCGGACGGCGTACTGTTAAAAGAATAGCTTGCAGCGAAAAATTATAACCACTTCTGACGGATCAAAAACAATTCATATTGTTGATTGGGATGAGCAATACCATTCTAAACATGGTGCCATTCAAGAAGCATATCACGTATTTATAAAATCAGGCTTAGCGCTGTTTGAAGATACTTCAGTTGCTGTTTTAGAAATAGGATTCGGAACAGGTCTCAACTGTTTAATTACTTTAATTGAAGCTCAGAAGCGTAAATTAAGTATTGCGTATACGGGTGTTGAAGCTTACCCAGTAACACCTGAAGAACTTCAAGAACTAAATTATATCTCTGAATTAAAGGCTGATGCTTTTGAGCCGCAATTTCAAAAAATGCATACATGCACTTGGAATGATAGTATAGCTCTTGCTGATAACTTCTCACTTCGTAAACAGCAGAAAGATTTCATGCAGATTGATGATATCGCTGCTTTCAACCTTATCTATTTTGATGCTTTTGGCGCAAGGGTGCAACCTGAATTATGGACAGAAATCATTTTTGAAAAAATGTTCGCAGCCCTGAAACCAAATGGTGTTTTAGTAACTTACGCTGCAAAAGGTAGCGTTCGACGAGCCATGTTAGCCGTTGGTTTTGAAGTAGAACGTTTACCAGGCCCACCAGGAAAACGGGAAATGCTGCGCGCCACCAAAAAAGAATAGTGTTAAATCGAAATTAAATTAGATGCTGAGAACCTTGAAATCAAATACCTTTGCCCTATGAAGATCTTGATAACAGGTGCAACAGGGTTGGTGGGTAGCGAAATAGTTCGCTTGTGTAAAGAGCGAAAAATTGGCGTCAATTATTTGACCACACGTAAAAGTAAAATAGTTTCTGAGCCGAATTATCAGGGTTTTTATTGGAATCCTAATGAGCGAGAACTAGATATAAAATGTTTTGAAGGTGTAACGGCTATTATCAATTTGGCAGGCGCTTCTATCTCAAAAAGATGGACGCCAAATTATAAGAAAATGGTCTTGTCAAGCAGAATAGACACACTTCAAACGCTACAAGCGGCACTTGAAAAAATAGATAGTTCAAATATTACCTCTTTTGTTTCTGCATCTGCGATGGGAATTTACCCAAACTCGCTTTCTGAATTTTATACAGAAGAGGAACAAAAAGTTGATGATAGTTTTCTTGGGGATGTTGTTGCCGCCTGGGAAGAAGAAATAGATAAACTGGATGTCTTTAATTTTAGTCTGGCAAAAATCAGAATAGGCTTAGTAATGTCAGCCGAAGGTGGCGCATTACCAGAAATGGCAAAACCTATTCGTTTTGGTGTTGGTGCCGCTTTTGGTAGCGGTTTGCAATGGCAATCATGGATTCATAGAAAAGATTTAGCAAGAATGTTCCTTTTTGTAACTGAACATGGCTTAGAAGGAATTTATAACGGAGTAGGGCCAAACCCAATAAGTAATAAAAAACTGGTAAAAGAGATTGCCCGAGTTTTAAATCGACCTTTGTTCTTGCCTAATATTCCGAAAATAGTAATGAAAACTATACTAGGTGAAATGTCATATTTGCTATTCGCCAGCCAACGGGTAAGTAGTAAAAAGATTGAAGAAGAAGGTTTTATTTTCAATTATCCTAATATAGGTAGTGCCTTAGAAGCTATTTATTTAAAAGAGGATGATAGCATGGCTGCGAATACTTCAGGCAGTAAAGAGTATACTGCTTAGTATACAATTGGCAGTTCTTAGTATTCAGTAATTAGTTTGCGCGAATAGCTTTTTAAATTATTAGCAGCTCCAACACCGATCTTTCAACAGTCTTTCAGCCTCAACCATCTTTCATCTTTTAGCATAGCGGTCCTTTATCTTCTAGCGCCAGCGGTTTCAGGTCTTTTTTTTTATGACATTTTGACATTTTTAAAGAATTGGCAGTACTTTTGCCACCTGAAAAATGATGTTAAAACAATAGTATCAAAATGAGTGAAAAAGATAAATCTGAGGAATTAGAAGATATCGTTTCTGATATAACAGAAAATACAGAAGAACAAGTTGAAAACGAGGAGGTTACTGAAGAGCTTGAAGATGAACTAACAGTTGAGGAAAAGCTACAAGAAGACCTAGGAAAAGAAAAAGATAAGTTTTTACGTCTTTTCGCCGAGTTCGAAAACTATAAAAAGCGTACGTCAAAAGAACGTATGGAGCTTTTTAAAACTGCTGGTCAAGAAGTCATTGTGTCTTTATTACCAGTAATTGATGATTTTGATAGAGCTTTAAAAGAATTATCAAAATCTGGTGAGAAAGAAATGTTTAAGGGTATTGAACTGATTAATAATAAGTTCAGAGAAACCTTAAAAAATAAAGGACTCCAAGAAATGGAAGTAAAGCAAGGTGATGCTTTTGATGCAGAAGTTCACGATGCAATTACGCAAATACCAGCCCCAAGCAAAAAGCTAAAAGGAAAAGTTATTGATGTTATTGAAAAAGGCTTTAAGCTAGGCGATAAAATCATTAGACACCCTAAGGTTGTTGTTGGTAACTAAAAAGTTGAAGTCACTTCACTAAGAAATAAGCATGAAGCAAGATTATTACGAAACATTAGGAGTTGGTAAAGGCGCAAGCGCTGCAGAGATTAAAAAGGCCTACCGTAAAAAAGCGGTACAATACCACCCTGATAAAAACCCTGGTGATTCAGCCGCAGAAGAAAACTTTAAGAAAGCCGCTGAGGCTTATGAAGTTTTAAGTGATGGTGACAAAAAAGCACGTTACGATCAGTTTGGTCACGCAGCCTTCGAAGGCGGTGGCGGAGGTCGCGGTGGTTTCGGCGGTGGCGGTATGAATATGGATGACATTTTTAGTCAGTTCGGCGATATTTTCGGCGGCGGTGGCGGCGGTTTTGGAGGCTTTGGCGGCGGTGGCCGTGGAGGGCAACGCCGTGTAAAAGGAAGTAACCTTCGTATTCATGTTAAACTTACACTTGAAGAAGTTGCTAATGGTGTTGAGAAAAAAGTTAAGGTTCGCAGAAAAGTACAAGCTGACGGGGTTACCTATAAAACTTGCGGTACCTGTGGCGGTAGTGGTCAAGTAACTAAAATCACCAATACTATATTAGGTAGAATGCAGACAGCAGCTGCCTGTAACGCGTGTGGTGGTAGTGGTCAAATGATTGACAAAAGACCAAGTGATGCAGATGGGCAAGGCTTGAAAGTTGAAGAAGAAACGGTTTCTATTAATATTCCTGCAGGTGTTGAAGAAGGCATGCAGTTGAAAGTTGGTGGTAAAGGAAACGAAGCGCCGGGTAATGGCGTTCCGGGTGATTTATTAGTTGCGATTGAAACTATTGATCATGATACGCTCAAGCGTGAAGGTGATAATTTACACTATGATTTATATATCAGTATTTCTGAAGCGGTCTTAGGTACTTCGAAAGAAATAGACTCTGTTACCGGAAAAGTTCGAATTAAATTAGAATCTGGTATTCAGTCCGGTAAAATCTTAAGATTACGCGGAAAAGGTGTTTCTAGCTTAAACGGATATGGTAGTGGTGATCTTTTAGTACATGTTAATGTATGGACACCCAAGGAGTTAAATAAAGAGCAAAAAGAATTTTTTGAAAAGATGAAGAACAACGATAATTTCGAGCCTAAGCCCGAAAAATCGGATAAATCTTTCTTTGAAAAAGTTAAAGATATGTTCTCTTAAACTTTATGCTTTTCCATTTAAATAAAAAACGTATATTTGAATTAGTATTGGTTTACCAATACTAATTTTCTTTTTCATAGCAATTTTTTTCCCATCCTTGATTCTTCAAGGGTGGGTTTTGTTTTATAGCCCTTTTAGATTGCTATTTTCCTTAAAATTTATAGAAACAGAATCGCTTTTTAAAGGGTTTAATTATCTTTGATAAAATCGCTTTCATGAACAACATTTTGGTCACGAATAAAGTAACCAAACAATTTGGGCAGCATACCGCTCTAAACAAGGTATCCTTAGAAATTCCGAAAAACTGTATATACGGTCTACTTGGTCCGAATGGTGCCGGCAAAACCACACTTATTCGTATTATCAATCAAATTACTTATCCTGATAGTGGTGAAGTATTTTTTGATGGCGAACTTTTAAAACCACATCATATATCGATGATTGGCTACTTGCCTGAAGAAAGAGGCTTATACAAAAGTATGAAGGTAGGCGAGCAGGCATTATATCTTGCGCAATTAAAAGGCTTGAGCAAATCAGAAGCTAAAGCTCGATTGAAATATTGGTTTGATCGTTTAGATATTGGTGATTGGTGGAACAAAAAAGTACAAGAGCTTTCTAAAGGAATGGCTCAGAAAATTCAATTTATAGTTACGGTATTACACGAGCCTAAACTGCTTATTTTTGATGAACCTTTTAGTGGCTTCGACCCTATAAATGCTAACCTCATTAAAGACGAAATATTAGAACTCAAAAACCAAGGAGCTTCCATCATATTTTCAACACATAGAATGGAATCTGTTGAAGAACTTTGTGATCATATTGCGCTAATTCACCAGTCTGAGAAAATATTAGATGGTAAATTATCCGACATCAAAAAGGCCTATAAAAACAATATTTTTCAAGTAGGTTTAGAGCTTGATAATGGCGCTTCACTCTTGCAAGAATTAGAAGCAAAGTTTCAGATATCAGAAGCGGTGAATGTTTCTGAAGAAAAGCAATTGAATTTTAAAATACAATTACCGACCAATAACTCAAGTGAGTTGCTAGCATATTTATCTGGTAAGGCAAATATTAGTCAGTTTACAGAAAAAGTGCCAAGCGCAAACGAAATTTTTATACGAACGGTTCAAGATAAAGACGCTCATGAATAAATTACCCTTAATCATAAAGCGAGAGTATTTAGCTAAAGTGAGGAATAAGTCGTTCGTAATTATGACTTTTTTGAGTCCGATATTGATGGTTGGTATGGTGGTGCTGATCGCGTATCTCACCAAATTAAATGATAATGAAAAACGAGTAATTTCGGTATTGAACGAAAGCGACTATTTTTCAACTGATTTTGTTTCAACTGAGAGCACAGGCTATATCCATTTTAGAGATATTAACCTAAAAGCAGCAAAAGATTCGACAGATGCCTTGGGTTTGTATGGTTTGTTATACATACCTCATGATAGTGATTTAGAAAAGGTAGCAAATGAGTCCTATTTTTATTCGAAAGAGGCGGCCAGCACGCATGTATTGTCAGGCTTAGAAGAAATATTTCAAGATCGATTACATCAAAGAAAACTCCAAATTTTAGAAGTTTCTACGAAAGATTATGCCGAATTAGGCGATAAATTTGAAATCAATACGTCCACTTTTGAAGGTGATCAGAATCTGAAAGGCATTAATGAACTGAAGGCAGCAATTGGTGGGGCTTTTGGATATTTAATCATGATGTTTATTATCATTTATGGTGGCTTCGTAATGCGAAGTGTTATTGAGGAAAAAACGAGTAGAATTATTGAAGTAATTATATCTTCCGTCAAGCCATTTCAATTGATGTTGGGCAAGATCATAGGTACTTCTTTAGCTGGCATTACACAATTTGCAATTTGGATTATATCTGCCGGACTTTTATTATTGGTCGCATTTGCGATTTTCGGAATTGATCCTGATATGTTGAATCAGGGTGCTGACATAAGAGATGTTATGGGAGTTGATGTTTCAAGCCCAATGCCATTACCCTCGCAATTCATGGAGTACTTTCAAGAAATATATAAGTTACCATGGTTGATGCTTATCATATTTTTCTTTATCTATTTTATTTTAGGCTATTTGATTTACAGTTCTATCTACGCCGCAATTGGTGCTGCTGTTGATAATGAGACAGATACGCAACAATTTATTTTTCCTATAATATTACCGCTAATGCTTGCGATTTATGTGGGCTTCTTTTCGGTTTTTAGTAATCCTCACGGGCCAATTGCCGTTGGTTTTTCACTTTTTCCATTAACATCACCTATTGTAATGTTAATGCGTTTACCGAATGGTATTGGTGATGGCGGAGTTCCTATTTGGCAGGTTGTTACTTCTATTGCACTTTTAATAGTTACTTTTATTGGTATTGTATGGCTAGCTGCTAAAATATATCGCATTGGTATTTTAATGTATGGTAAAAAACCAAGCTATAAAGAACTCTTTAAATGGTTGAGATACTAATATGGATAAACTAGATAGCATTCTTAGCGGTCTCAAAGATTTTTTATCATTTCGTTTGTGGGATACGGAAACGGTTCACCTTACTATCGGTACTTTTTTGACTATTATTCTTGCCATTATTATCGTTACCTATTTACTTAGGCTAATTCATAAATTGGTAACCGTAAAGCTGCCTGAAGAGGATAAAAACAAGTTCGAAAGTATTTTCGGGTTTTTAAAATACCTCTCTTATATTTTGGCGGTAGTTATCATTTTAAGTTCTTCAGGTGTAAATCTAACCGTACTCTTAACCGCTTCTGCTGCCTTGTTTGTCGGACTTGGTTTTGCACTTCAATATTTATTTCAAGATATCATTTCGGGCATATTGATCATTTTGGACCAATCTTTGCATGTTGGCGATATAATAGAGGTAGATAGTAAAGTAGGTCGTGTTTTCGAAATACGATTAAGAACGACAAGAGCATTAACTAGAGATGATAAGGTAATTGTAATACCAAATCATAAGTTTTTAACGGATAGTATTTATAACTATACGCAAAACCATAATACGACCAGAGAGTCTATAAAGATAGGTGTTGCTTATGGTAGTGATGTGAATCTAGTAACAACGCTTTTAATGCAAGTAGCAGAAGAACATCGTAGTGTTTTGAAAAACCCAAAGCCATTTGTTCTTTTTGATGATTTTGGAGATTCTGCCTTACTATTTTCATTAAACTATTTCATTACAGATAGTTTTAGTGACCCAAGAACAAAAAGTGATATGCGTTATATGATTGATGCGAAGTTTAGAGAAAGTAATATTAGTATTCCTTTTCCGCAAAGAGATGTGCATATGTATCAAAAATAGAAAGCGCTGAAACACTAAGCATAAATAGATTCCGTTACACCTATATGAAGCAATATTGCCTTTGCTGTTTACTAGTAGTCCTGTTTGTATGCACAGGGTTTAAAGGATTTTCGCAAACTCCTGATGTTTTTCGCTTAGAGTATATGCTCATGCCAGAAAATGAATCAGAAGTGCAGTTGGCACGAATAAAGTTAGTTGCCAATGTTCCGATCAAAGTAAAGGATAGTAATAATATTATTATCGGTGCTGAATACAATAGAATCGCTTATGATTTAAAGCGAAATGTTGAATTTGATAATGGCGGACTCAGCCTTTTTCATGTGTTAGATGTTAATTTTGCATATGTCTATAAGCACAACAAAGACTGGCGTTTTATCGGAGTATTGACCCCTAGATTGGCGTCTACATTTACAAACCCTTTAGAGAATGGTGATTTTGGAATCAATATTACTGTAGGTGCTTTTAGAGATCGACCAAATATTGATAAACCAACCCGTTTAGTGTTAGGCCTAGCCTATAATTCTTCGGTGGTGTATAGAATACCATTACCTTTCATATATTATGAGAAACGATTTCATCCGAAATGGGCATATGTTTTAGGAGCACCGAAAACGGGATTGAAATTTTATCCCAAAGAGAAACATACCATACAAACCGAGTTTATTTTAGATGGCTATTTTGTAAATCTGCAAAACAATGTACTAGTTTCAGATACCGGTTTAGCATCATCAATTTCGTCATCAGCAGCATTGATTACTATTGGTTATCAATATAATATTACCAAAGTAATGGCGCTTTATGGCTATGCAGGGCACACCTTGTTTAATAATGGAGTGTTGCGCGATAACGATAGAAATGATATTTTCACATTAAACGATCAATCTAGTTTCTATTTTAGAGCTGGTTTTAGAATAGGAATATAATATAGATTTCTGCCAGCACTCGGTAATTAAGGTGCTTGTCAGAAATTGAATCAAAAGAATAACATATGTCAAAAATATTGGTAATTGAAGATGAAGCTGCAATTCGCAGAGTATTGGTAAAAATTCTTTCAGAAGAAAATGATAGTTACCAAGTTGAAGAAGCGGAAGATGGATTGCGAGGACTAGAAGCCGTTAAGAATAATGACTATGATTTAGTGCTATGTGATATTAAAATGCCGAAAATGGATGGCGTTGAAGTATTAGAAGCGGCTAGAAAAATCAAACCTGAAATACCGTTTATAATGATTTCTGGACACGGAGATTTAGAAACCGCTGTAGGCACAATGCGTGCAGGGGCGTTTGATTATATTTCAAAACCACCAGATTTAAATAGACTTTTGACAACAGTTCGTAACGCTTTAGACCGTAAAGAATTGGTGGTTGAAAATAAGATCTTAAAGAAAAAGGTTAGCAAGAACTACGAGATGATTGGCGAGAGTCCTGAAATAGGAGCGATCAAAAATATGATCGAAAAAGTAGCGCCTACAGATGCTAGAGTTCTAATTACAGGTTCGAACGGAACGGGTAAAGAATTGGTCGCACATTGGTTGCATGAAAAAAGTCCAAGAAGTAGTGCTCCGTTTATAGAAGTGAATTGCGCTGCAATTCCTTCAGAACTTATAGAGAGCGAATTGTTTGGGCATGTAAAAGGTGCATTTACATCTGCTGTTAAAGATAGAGCGGGTAAATTTGAAGCTGCAAATAAGGGTACCATCTTCTTAGATGAAATTGGTGATATGAGTTTGTCAGCGCAAGCTAAAGTATTGCGCGCCTTGCAAGAAAGTAAAATATCTAGAGTTGGTTCTGATAAAGATATTAAAGTTAATGTTCGGGTATTAGCAGCGACCAACAAAGACTTGAAAAAAGAAATAGCGGATGGTAAATTCAGAGAAGATTTATATCACAGACTTGCTGTAATTCTGATTAAAGTACCTGCCTTAAATGAGCGACGTGATGACATTCCGATTTTAATAAATCATTTTGCAAAGAAGATTACCGGCGAGCAAGGAATTGCTAAAAAGGAATTTACCGACAAAGCTGTTAAATTACTTAAAGCTTATGATTGGACAGGTAATATTCGTGAGCTCAGAAATGTAGTGGAGCGTTTGATTATTTTAGGTGGTAGCGAAGTGACTGAAGAAGATGTTAATTTATTTGCTAGTAAATAAGGTTTTGCAAAAAGCAAAAGTATGATACATAGGTTTTCATGGCGAACGAAACTTCGCTATGAAAACTTTTTTATTTAGCGTTATTCGAACTGCATTCTCCTAATTTAGATAAGGCCTCAGCAGTAATTTCTTTTGTTCTAAAGTTGTAGTATTTTTTAGCCTCTGAAAGATTGTTCTTCATAAGTTCTTTTTCACAATGTTCAAATATATTGACCGCAAAAGCTTTGGCGTCTGAACAGCTCAATGAATCAACAACAACACCAAGTGATTCTTTATATTTAAGTAACGAAGTGTCTATTTGTTTGTGCATGTTGGTTTTCTCTGAACTAAGTGCTATTAAAGTTTCCTCCTCATCAATTGTAGTATTCATAGCAAACTCTTTTGAAGCAAATACATTAGCATGTAATTCATGCTGCGAAAGGGCATCTAGAGCGTCGATAGTATATTGTAGTGCTTCGTTAAGAAGTATTCTAGTGCCATTCAATGATTTGGCGCGCGCAGCAGCTTTTAAATTCGTTAAACTTTCTGAGATACTCACTTCAGCATCTTTACAACCACAATCATCAAATTTGTCTACTGATGTTTGAATGGTTTTAATAGCCTTATAGGTGAAAAATCGTGCCTTATTCAAATCGTTTTCGGCAAGGGCTTTTTTGGTTTGCGTTTGTACATAGCTCATATTTGAGCCAGCATAGCTACATGCTTCGCTAGGCGCGAAGGAAGATAAAGAGCAAAACGCTACTAAGCATAGCAAAAAGTAATGTGTTTTCATAACGTAGGTTTATTCGTAATATTTGGGGTATTACAGGTGTAAAATTACCTATTGAAGGGTGTTCGCACCTATTTTTTTCGTTACAGGGCTTGTTTTTGGGTTTAATAGTTGAAGTGGATTTTTAAGGAGTCAAATGGTCATTTTTTTTAACATTTTTGAACCTTTCATCGATAAAAATTTTATCTTTTACCCATGAATGATGTAGATAAAGACCAGTTTAGAGTATCAAAAGACATAAAACTGTCAGATTACCCAACTAACCTAGATTTAAATGCTAGTAACAAAGAGTTAAAAAAGGATTTAGAACAGATTCGTGAGGAGTTGGGCGATTTTCAAAACACCCTATACGCCCACGGAAAATATAGTGTTCTCATATGTATTCAAGGAATGGATACGGCAGGAAAGGATAGCTTAATTCGTGAAGTATTTAAAGACTTCAATGTGCGAGGTATTGTAGTGCATAGTTTTAAAGTGCCAACAGAGCTTGAATTGCAGCATGATTATTTATGGAGGCATTATATAGCCCTACCTGCTAAAGGAAAGTTTGGTGTCTTTAATAGAACACATTATGAAAATGTATTGGTTACCAGAGTGCATCCTGAATATATACTTGGAGAGCATATACCTGGTATACATGAAGTCGCAGATATTAATCAAGAATTTTGGGATAAGCGGTTTGAACAAATCAATGCTTTTGAAAAACATATCGCAGAAAACGGGACTTTGATTTTTAAGTTTTTTCTAAACCTGTCTAAAGAAGAACAAAGGCTTCGATTACTTCGTAGACTTCGATTACAAGAAAAGAATTGGAAGTTTTCACCGGGTGACCTAAAAGAGCGCAAACTATGGGATGCCTATCAAGAATGCTATGAAGAAGCCATAAATAAAACCTCGAAGCCCCATGCACCTTGGTATATAATTCCTGCTGATAATAAAAAATCAGCAAGAGTACTAGTTGCTTCCATTCTCTTAGAGGTGTTAAAAAAATACAAAGACATCAAAGAACCACAGCTCGCTGATAAAATAAAAGCTAATTTAGAAAATTATAAGACTGAATTAGAAAACGAGAAGGAATGAAGAAGTTAAGTGTGCTATTGTTATTGGTGTTTGTGCAAGCTTTTGCGCAGACCGAAGATGAAAAACAATTACGATCTATTTATGATGCTGCCTTAAAAGATGGAAAAGCATATCCATGGCTTAATTATTTATCCAATCAAATTGGTGGTCGACTTTCAGGTTCTGTACAAGCACAACAAGCAGTTGATTATACAAAAGCTCAAATGGATTCACTTGGTCTTGATCGGGTATGGTTACAACCGGTAATGGTACCGAAGTGGGTGAGGGGTACTCCTGAATTTGCATATTTAGAAACCGCTCCTGGGGTTACTAGCAATGTGCCGATTTGTGCATTGGGTGGTTCTATTGCAACTTATGGTAGAGGTGTAAAAGCCAATGTCATAGAAGTTCAAAGTATTGAAGAACTCGCAACTTTAGGAAAAGAAAAAATATCGGGTAAGATTGTATTTTTCAATAGACCGATGGATCCTAAGCTGGTAAATACTTTTGAAGCGTATTCTGGTGCTGTTGATCAAAGAGGAAGAGGAGCCGCAGAAGCAGGAAAGTATGAAGCCCTTGGTGTGATTGTTCGCTCTATGAACTTACGTCTAGATGATTATCCACATGCTGGTGGTATGAGTTATGGTGATACTCCTGAATCGGAACGTGTTCCAGCAGCAGCAATAAGTACAAATGGTGCAGATTTATTGAGCGCGACTTTACGATTGAATCCAGAGACGAAATTTTTCTTCAAACTCAACTGTAAACAATTAGAAGAAGTACAATCTTATAATGTAATCGGTGAAATTAAAGGAAGCACGCATCCTGATGAAATAATGGTTATCGGCGGACACCTTGATTCTTGGGATTTAGGGGATGGCTCGCATGATGATGGCGCCGGTTGTGTACAAAGCATGGAAGCACTTCGTATTTTTAAGAAGATTGGCTACAAGCCTAAAAGAACCATTCGTGTGGTGCTTTTCATGAACGAAGAAAACGGATTACGAGGCGGATTGAAATATGCTGAGATTGCAAAAAACAAAAATGAAAATCATGTTTTTGCTTTAGAAAGTGATAGTGGTGGCTTTACACCAAGAGGCTTTTCTTTCAATGCTTCTGAAGCGAATTTAAAACAAGCCCAGAGTTGGAAGTCAATCTTCGAACCCTACAATATACATATGTTCGTAAAAGGCTATGCAGGTGCTGATATCGGTCCATTAAAGAATGATCAAATTGTGATGGCAGGTTTACGACCAGATTCTCAACGTTATTTCGATCATCACCATGCGGAGAATGATACTTTTGAACATGTCAACCGTAGAGAATTAGAACAAGGCGCAGCTGCTATGACGAGTTTACTGTATTTATTTGATAAATATGGAATTGTTCCTTCGGATAAAAAATAAGGACATTAATACCAATGAGAAATTCTATAGCGGGATTTTCAAGTAGCATAATTGTTCTTGTGATTTTGTGCACGAGTTGTAATGGCGACGACGCCTGTGAAGATGGTTTTGTACAACAATACGGCCCTGAAGGATCTACATTCTGTATTCCTGAATTTGAAGAGGGGCTACTCCATAATTTTAGCCTAGGCGATAGCTATTTTCATGAGGAACATGGGGTGATTCGCTTAGATAAAGGTGTTTGGACGAATCAATCGAATACGGTTATACTGCCCTAAGCTAATGCTTCTCTAATATCAAAGTTTTTAGTTTTTCAAGTTGCGTATCAGCTTTCCATAGAATTTGCTCTAGGTCTCTCGCTATCTTTATATCGGGTTTGGTGCCATATCCATCAAGTGTTTTTCCATCCTTTTGAAAGGAAACCATGGTGCTTATTTTTCCGAACATTTTAGAATTTGGTAAATCAAACCAATCGCTATTACCACTAGAGCCGTCGGTAGTCACACCAACGATCTGTATGTTTGGAATTCCTTTGAAAGCAGAAACAAATACAGAGGCTGCACTAAAAGTCTTTTCATTCGCTAAAATATAAACGGGTTTGTTGTAATAAAAAGAATTCTGAGAAAGCTTATTCCCA
>CALLIG010000121.1 GCA_938009735.1 uncultured Flavobacteriaceae bacterium | reverse complement strand
TACTAAACAAAATATAAGCCTACACATAAAAAATATTTACAAAGAAGGTGAACTAGAAGAAAGTGCAACTGTCAAGAATTACTTGACAGTTCAATACGAAGGAAAAAGAACAGTTAATAGAAACGTAAAGCATTATAACCTAGATGTCATTATTTCAGTTGGTTATCGAGTTAAATCTCATAGAGGTACACAATTCAGAATTTGGGCAACTGACCGTTTACAAGAATTTATTATAAAAGGTTTTACTTTAGATGATAAACGCCTAAAAAGCGGTCAAAATAACTACTTTGATGAATTATTAGACCGTGTTAGAGATATACGAAGTAGTGAGAAAGTCTTCTATCAAAAAGTAAAAGATATTTATACTACTAGCATAGATTACACACCTAAAGACGATTTAACAACTGCCTTTTTTAAGAAAGTTCAAAATAAACTACTTTGGGCAGTTAGCCATCAAACAGCAGCAGAAATTATCAATAAACGAGCTGATGCAAAATTGCCTAACATGGGCTTAACCTCTTGGAAAAATGCGCCAACAGGCAACATAAGAAAAACAGATGTTGAAGTATCCAAAAACTACTTAACAGAATTTGAACTCAAAGAGTTAAATCTATTGATAGAACAATATTTAGCATTCGCAGAAGCTCAAGCTTTACAAAAAAAGCCAATGTACATGAAAGATTGGATTAATAGATTAAATGCAATTCTTACCCTCAATGAAAAGAACATTCTTGAAAATGCAGGTTCAATAAGAATGACTGTTGCTAAAGAAACAGCAACAAAAGAATACTTAAAATATAAAGAAGAACAGAAAAAAATTGAAGCTAAAGAAAGTATTAAAACCTTAGAACAAGACATTAAAAAACTGAATAGCTCCAAGAAAAAAAACGATTAATAGATTTAGGTTATTCTGAATCCTTTTAAATTTTTGATAGTATCATTCGTATTATAATACTTCTCTTCTAGCTTCTGGAGCTTTTGATATTTGGGTGTGGGCTTGCCTCTGTAATGCGTCTTTTGATACTTAGGACGCTTATAATAGGGACATTCAGAAGTAACCTAATCCATTGATATATAGTAAAATAATAGTATATTTATAAGAAAAAATGCACCGCAAACAGCCGTTGGAAGCAAAAAGCGGTGCATTTTATAAAAATACTGCTATGAAAATACGAAGAATAAGCGAATTTCAATACAAAATAGACTTTCAAAATAGAGAAGAACACCTAGATACCTACAAGGCAGGTTTTTTATCAAGTAATCTAGGGAAAATATATCAATCACTTCCTTGGCAAGCATTGATTGAAACACTAGGACTTAAAGACTCAAAAAAAGGACCTCAAAGTATATTTTCCCCAAAAGGAAAAGTTGCCTTAATGTTTCTCAAGCACTATGCAGCTTGTTCAGATCGAAAGCTAATAGAGCAACTAAATGGAAATTTGGATTACCAGTTTTTTTGTGACTTATATCTTCCAGTAGGGCATCGAATCCAAAACTATAAAATTGTTAGTGCTATACGCTGTGAATTAGCAGAGTTATTAGATGTGTCAAAAATGCAGACCACGTTAATAAATTCCTGGCTTCCTTACCTGAACAATCTGAATAGTATAACAAGTGATGCAACTTGTTATGAGTCATCGATTCGCTATCCTACCGATGTCAAATTATTGTGGGAAGCAATTTCTTGGTCTTACAAAGAATTGAAAAGCCTAAGTCGTAGAGCTGGAGTAAAGTTACTACGAACGAAGTACAGAAAGTGGGAACGTCGTTATATTTCCTACTCTAAGATGAAAAAGAAGCGAAGGAAGAAGCGAAAAGTGCTAAAACGAGCCTTATTACATCTCTTAAATAAGGTAAATGGTCAACTTGATTCCTTAGAAAAGGAGGTAAGGGCAAGGTCTTTAAGTACTCATTATCATCGTAGACGTTCAACCATAAAACTAATTTACTGGCAACAACAGGAGATGTTTACAAAAGGTTTAAAAAGGATAAAAGATAGAATAGTAAGTATAGATAAACCCTATATTCGTCCCATCATCAGAGGTAAGGAAAATAAATTAGTAGAGTTTGGAGCTAAAGTAAATAAGCTTCAAATAGATGGAATTTCCTTTATAGAGCATCTTAATTTTAATGCTTTTAATGAAGGTATTCGCTTAATTAAAACTGTCTTTCTAGCACAAAAATTAACAGGCAAAAAAGTAAAAGTTGTTGGGGCAGATGCCATTTATGCCAATAATAAAAACCGAAACTTTGTGAGCAAACATGGCATTAAAACAGATTTCAAACCTAAAGGTCGCCGATCAAAACATCGTAAACATCAAGATCAATTAGCTCGGATGATTACAAAAGAAAGAGCTAGTCGATTAGAGGGAAGCTTTGGTACAGATAAAGAGCACTTTCTACTGAAAAAAAATCTAGCAAGAACTAGGAAAACGGAAATCTTGATGATCTTCTTTGGTATCCATACTTCAAATGCTCTGAATATTGGTCGGAGAATTGCAAAAAAAGCAAAAATAGCAGCTTAGATCCACCTCTAAAATTAGAAAATCCTATACTAACTAGTGCTAGTATAGGATTTTTATGTCTTTACTTCTGAATATCCCTATTTGTTTTTCACAAGCTACAAAAAACATGCTATTAAAAATCGTTAATTTAAAATCACTTTAAGAAGCAATTTATACCACAGCTTATTCTATCGAGTAGACTTTATTACTTCTTTTAAGTCTGGTGTCAAAGGACGAA
>CALLIG010000120.1 GCA_938009735.1 uncultured Flavobacteriaceae bacterium | reverse complement strand
TGTTTCTTACCCAATTTTCAACGGTAACGGCATTAAGCCAGAACTCTATGAAGGTACACAAGTAGGTAAAAGTACTTTTGCAACAAGAAAAGACACCCTGTATTCGTTTTTAGATGATGTGATTGGAGAAATAGCAGCAATAACTCCCGGACCTTATTTTCATATCGGTGGTGATGAAAGTCATGTTACCAAAAAGAAAGATTACATCTATTTTGTTGAAAAAGTAGAAAAAATTGTTCAAAAGCATGGTAAAAAAATGATCGGTTGGGATGAGATTGGTCAAGCAGATATTGATTCGACTTCAGTCTCACAATTTTGGGCAGGTAAGGAAAATGCGATGAGTGCTATTTCGAAGGGTATGAAGATTATAATGTCACCTGCTAAGAAAGCATACCTTGATATGGAATATGATACACTTTCAAAACATGGTTTGCATTGGGCAGCATACATACCTACTGATACTGCTTATGTATGGACACCAGAAGAATATGAAAGCATACCGATTGAAAGTATTTTAGGTATTGAAGCACCACTTTGGTCAGAGACCATTAGTAATATTGAGGAATTAGAATATTTAGCTTTTCCTCGCGCAATAGGGTATTCTGAATTAAGTTGGACGACACAAGAAAATCGTGATTGGGAGAATTATAAAGTGCGCTTAGCGAATCAAGCGCCTTACTTAGATCGCATGAATGTGAAATACTACCCTTCACCCCTTATCGATTGGAAGAAAAGTAAGTATACCTATACCGAGATTGAGAAGGATTAAGTACAAAAAGGCTAGACGTACCTAGCTAGGTACGTTTAGCCTCTTGTTGTAGCAAATTATACAATACTTCTAGTTATAAGACGAGTAACGAGTTCTTCATTAATTCGTCTTATTTTTATGAAAGCTATAATCGTATTTTTACTTTTAAATATTTTTGGACTAATTCAGTCCGATTACATTACGGAAACTGAAGTGATTGGTAAATGGAATCTTGAGGGTGTTCGTGTTATACATCCTGAAATTTGTATTAAGACAGATTTTAGTTCTATTATTGGCTCCACAATTGAATTTACCGATGAAAACCTACTTACTGTAACTTCTCCAGATGAAAAAGAGTTATTAAAACGAACTGAAAAATTATCTTGGTCAATTAGAGAAAGTGAATTTATTTTAAAATCTAGTAAGCAGAAAGAAAACCAAATTTCAAAATACCATCAAAACGGAGATAGATTCTCTTTTCAAATAACTAATATGATTGAAGTAACCCTGAAAAAGAAATAACTTGCTACAACAAAGCCTAAACGTAATGCTCGGTTTAGTGCAAAATACAGATTTCTGCTTTAATGGGTAAGGCAATATATTTCGGATAAATAGCTTTGGATATAGACTCAGATAGAAATAAAAAAATCGTTAGCTTAACTACTTGCAGTATCCATACTCTTGCTTCATATTTGTGCTTATCTAGTATACCATAGGCGCTTTAACCGATGACGAGCTATTCTCGATGTAATAAGTAAACCAAATACTATTTCAAATTTAAATGGATCCACAAAAAAGAAGGCTGCTATTAAAAATACTACCATATCCTATCATATTTCTTGTGGGTGGGTTAATGTACGCTAATATCGAATATGGCTTACTGAGTGAATCAAGCACTTATCCCGTTTCAAAAACTGTCTATGATCCATTAAATTCTACATTGTCCATTTCTATAATGACAATTCTACTAGGTTTAGCCTTGGGTATCATTGAAGAATCTGCGTTCAAGAATAGATTCAAACATTTATCATTTACACGAAAAATATTAAGCAAAACGCTACTCTATGTTTTCATCTTTGTAGTTACTTTATTATTATTTTCATTCGGTTTGAATGTTCTAAATACTGGCAAATCACTATCCGACCCTGCTGTTTACGAGACTGTATTTATTTTTTTTACCAGTTATGCTATTCTAAGCATTGTCTTCTTTGCAGGTTTTTTTATTGGTCTTAGTTTATTTTTTACTGAAATCGTCGATTATCTCGGACTTGATGTGGTAAGCAATTTTTTTTCAGGCAAATACGCAAAACCCGTTTATGAAAATAGAATTTTTATGTTCTTAGACATGAAAAGTTCAACAACTATAGCAGAGAAAATTGGGCATAAAAAGCACTACGAATTAATCAATGAATATTATGGTGATATGACTAAAGCAATCGTTCGCACAGAAGGTTCTATTTACCAGTATGTGGGCGATGAAATTGTAGTTTCATGGAAACTAGAAAAGGGTTTGAAGAATTGGAATTGCCTTCAATGTTTTTTTCTGATTGAAAATAGTATTGATCTTAGATCAGAACACTATCAAAATAAATACGGAATCGTACCTGGGTTCAAAGCCGGATTACATTGTGGGGAGGTAACTCGTGGACAGATAGGTGAAATCAAACGTGATCTTTTATATACCGGTGATGTCTTAAACGCCACCGCCAGAATTCAGGGCTTATGTAATCAGATTGGGGCCAACTTATTAATTTCTGACCAACTTAAAACTCAACTTCCCGAAAACAATCTTGATTATAAGCCAATGGGTGAATATGAACTCAGAGGAAGACTAAAGAAGGAAACGCTATTTGCTGTAAGTGTAAACTAGTACGCCTAAATGTTCCTTTTATCCTACTAAAATCACAAAAACAGACAGACTTGTCTATTTATGATGAATTTATAGTATATTTGGCCCGTGAAACATTCTGAGGTAAAAAATAGAATCATTGAAACAGCTTCCTACTTATTTTATAAGAATGGGTATAATTCTACTGGAATAAATGAAATCATCTCAGAAACTGGCATTGCTAAAGCAACATTATACAACCATTTTAAATCTAAGGAAGATATTTGTCTAGCTTATCTTCAATATAAGAATACAACGTTTATTAAGGACATTGAAGCCTTCACTACTTCCAAACTAAAGGGAAGAAATCAAATACTCGCGATTTTCGATTTTCTTGAATTATTTTTCAAGGATAAAGATTTTAATGGCTGCTGGTGTATTAAAACAGTTTCTGAAATTCCAAACGATAATGAAATAATCAGAAATGAAATACAAGCCCAGAAAAATAATTTCATTCAGCTTATTTCTAAACTCGTTACAAACAATTTAGATACTATTAAA
>CALLIG010000119.1 GCA_938009735.1 uncultured Flavobacteriaceae bacterium | reverse complement strand
TGTATATTTGCATGACTGAAAGGATAGAATTTTTATTCATGAGGGGACATTTAGTCCTCTTTTTTATTTCTTGATATTATGTTTAAGGATGAAGTCAAGACGCTTTTGAGCGACGCACTAGACGAAGATGGGAATCTGTTTTTAATTGATTTTTCAATTACAACAGACAATAAAATCAATGTGATTTTAGATGGAGATAATGGGGTGACAGTTCAAGATTGCATGAGAATTAGTCGTGCAATTGAGCATAATTTGGATAGAGAAGAACAAGATTTTTCTTTGGAAGTTGCTTCAGCAGGAGCTGCATCACCGATGATTATGCCAAGGCAGTATAAGAAAAATGTTGGCAGAAAGGTTAAAGTAAGAACAGAGGTAGAAACCTTTGAAGGAAATCTTACTTCAGCAACTGAAGACCACATAGTTTTAGAATGGAAAGCAAGGGAACCCAAACCCATAGGAAAAGGGAAAGTTACTGTTCAGAAAAAAAAGGAAATCAATTTTTCTGAAATAAAGGAGGCAAAAGTTTTATTAAAATTTTAATTGAAATAGAGTAATGGAAAATATTGCGCTAATTGAATCTTTCTCAGAATTCAAAGATGACAAGTTCATTGATAGGGTAACGCTGATGGCGATTTTAGAAGATGTATTTAGAAACGCCTTAAAAAAGAAATTTGGATCAGATGATAATTTTGACATTATTATCAACCCAGATAAGGGCGATTTAGAAATTTGGAGAAACCGTATCGTTGTTCAAGATGGTGAAGTTGAGGAGCCTAATGAAGAAATTTCATTAACAGAAGCTCAGAAAATTGAGCCTGATTTTGAAGTTGGTGAAGATGTTTCTGAAGAGGTTAAATTGATGCATTTGGGTAGAAGAGCAATTTTGGCTTTGCGTCAAAATCTAATCTCTAAAATTCATGAGCATGACAATACTACTATTTACAAGCACTTTAAAGAATTAGAGGGAGAGATATATACAGCAGAGGTTCACCATATTCGTCATAAAGCAATCATATTGTTAGATGATGAGGGTAATGAACTTATACTTCCTAAGGATAGACAAATACCTTCTGACTTTTTTAGAAAGGGAGATAACGTTCGTGGCATTATAGAAAGTGTTGAATTGAAAGGTAGTAAGCCTTCAATTATAATGTCAAGAAGTTCGCCTAAGTTTTTAGAGCAATTGTTCTTTCAGGAGATTCCTGAAGTTTTCGACGGATTGATCTCTGTTAAGAAAGTGGTTAGAATTCCTGGAGAAAAAGCAAAAGTAGCTGTTGATTCTTATGATGATCGTATTGATCCGGTTGGTGCCTGTGTAGGTATGAAAGGATCTCGTATTCATGGTATTGTAAGAGAATTGGGTAATGAGAATATTGATGTTATTAACTGGACTGCTAATCCGCAGTTATTGGTAACTAGAGCTTTGAGCCCAGCAAGAGTATCTACAGTAAAGTTGAATGATGAAAAAATGACAGCTCAAGTATATTTGAAGCCTGAAGAAGTTTCGAAAGCAATAGGTAGAGGTGGTCATAATATTAGATTAGCTGGTCAATTAACTGGTTATGAGATTGATGTATTTAGAGAAGGTGTTGAAGAGGATGTTGAATTGACAGAGTTTTCAGATGAAATCGATGCTTGGATTATTGAAGAATTCAAGAAAATTGGAATGGATACTGCTAGAAGTGTACTAGAGCAAGACGTTGCAGACCTCGTTAAAAGAACAGATCTTGAAGAGGAAACAATTGCCGAAGTTGTACGTATACTGAAAGCAGAATTAGAAGAATAGCTATATATTAGCAGTAATAAAGAGTGTTTTAAAGAATAGGAATACGAGTTTATGGCAGAAAATGCAACAATAAGGCTTAATAAGGTTCTCAGAGAACTTAATATTTCACTTGACCGTGCAGTAGACTATCTATCCGCAAAAGGTCATGAGATAGAAGCACGCCCTACAACCAAGATTTCGGAAGAGGTGCATCAGGTGCTTTTGGATGAGTTTCAAACCGACATGAGCAAAAAGGTTGCGTCTAAAGAGGTTGGTGAAGAGAAACGAAAAGAGAAAGAAGCCATTCGTGTTCAGTTAGAACAAGAACAAGAGGAAAGAAGACTAGTTAGAGAGCGAAGAGCTGCGGCTTCAGAGATCATAAAAGCGAAAGCTGAACTTCCTGGTCCAAAGACTGTTGGTAAAATAGATCTTAACCCGAAGAAAAAGAAAGCTAAAGAAGCAACAGTAGAAAAGGTTGTTGAAAAGCCAGTAAAGGTTGAAGAGGTTAAAAAAGTAGAAGAGGTTGTTGTTGCTGAAGAAAAGGAAACTCCGAAAGTAGCGAAGACTGAAGAAGTTAAAGTCGAAAAGACCGAAGAGGTTAAGGCAACTCCTGCTGAAGAAGAGGCCCCGCCAGCTGATGTTAAGATAGCAACACAATACAAAAAACTTACTGGTCCCAAAATAATGGGTGACAAGATTGACTTGTCAAAATTCCAGAAGCCTAAGAAAAAGAAAGCTGAAGTTAAGCCTTCATCTGGTGCTGATTCGAAACGTAAGAGAAAACGTATTGTAAGTAATAAGCCAGGTACAACTGCTCCAAGAGGACCAAGAGGAACTGGGCCAAGAGGTGCTAATGCAGGAGGTGGAGCAAGAAAAGGCGGTCAGCCTCGCTTTGGTGCTCCAAAAGCAGAGCCTACAGAAGCAGATGTTCAGAAACAAGTAAGAGAAACACTTGAAAAATTAAAAGGTAAGTCCAAGAAAGGCAAAAGTGTAAAGTATCGTAGAGATAAAAGAGATCAGCACAGAATGCAAACTGAGGCTGATATTGAAATACAAGAAATTGAAAGCAAAACACTTCAAGTAACTGAATTTGTTACAGCAAATGAGGTTGCTACCATGATGGATGTTTCTACAACTGAAATTATTTCAGCATGTATGTCACTAGGTATCATGGTTACCATGAATCAGCGTTTAGATGCGGAAACGCTTTCTATTGTTGCTGATGAATTTGGGTACGAAGTTGAGTTTGTAACTGCAGATATTGATGATAGTATTCCTGATGAAGTAGATGCACCCGAAGATTTGGAGCCAAGAGCGCCGATTGTTACGGTTATGGGTCACGTTGATCACGGTAAAACTTCATTGTTAGATTATATTAGAGAAGAAAATGTAATTGCAGGTGAGAGCGGTGGAATTACGCAGCACATTGGTGCTTATGGAGTTACGCTTGCTGATGGTCAGAAAATATCATTTTTAGATACACCAGGTCACGAAGCCTTTACGGCGATGCGTGCTCGTGGTGCTCAGGTTACTGATATTGCGATTATTGTAATTGCGGCTGATGATGATATCATGCCTCAAACGAAAGAAGCTATTAGTCATGCTCAAGCAGCTGGCGTTCCTATCGTTTTTGCAATAAATAAAATGGATAGGCCTACAGCAAATCCTGATAAGATTAAAGAGGGACTTTCTCAAATGAACTTATTAGTTGAAGACTGGGGTGGTAAAATACAATCTCATGATATTTCAGCAAAAACTGGAGACGGTGTTGCTGAATTGTTAGAAAAAGTTTTGCTTGAAGCGGAGCTTTTAGAGTTGAAGGCTAATCCTAATAAATTAGCATCTGGTACAGTTGTAGAAGCTTTCTTAGATAAAGGAAAAGGATATGTTTCTACTATTTTGGTTCAAGCAGGTACGCTGAAAATCGGCGATTATGTATTAGCAGGTACTACTAGTGGTAAAATAAAAGCCATGCAAGATGAGCGTGGAAATATTGTTACAGAAGTAGGTCCATCAAGACCGATATCTATATTAGGTTTAGACGGTGCTCCTCAGGCAGGTGACAAGTTTAATGTGCTTCAAGATGAAAGAGAAGCGAAGCAAATTGCAGCAAGACGTTCGCAATTGCAACGTGAGCAGTCTGTAAGAACACAGCGTCATATTACCTTAGATGAAATTGGAAGAAGAATTGCATTAGGTGACTTTAAAGAATTGAACATCATTTTGAAAGGTGATGTTGATGGTTCTGTAGAGGCCTTAACAGATTCTTTCCAGAAATTGTCTACTGACGAAATACAAGTTAATATCATACATAAAGCAGTTGGTCCTATTACAGAATCTGATGTGCTTCTAGCATCTGCTTCCGAAGCAGTTATTATTGGGTTTAATGTTAGACCAATGGGTAACGCGAGACAAGTAGCTGATAAGGAAGAAATCGATATCCGTATGTACTCGATTATTTATGATGCTATTAATGATCTTAAGGACGCTATGGAGGGAATGCTTTCTCCAGAAATGAAAGAAGAGATTACAGGTACAGCTGAAATTCGTGAAACATTCAAAATTTCTAAGGTTGGTACCATTGCAGGTTGTATGGTACTTACTGGTAAAATCTTTAGAAACTCTAACATACGATTAATTCGTGATGGTGTAGTAGTCTTTACAGGGGAGTTATCTTCTCTGAAACGATTTAAAGATGATGCTAAAGAAGTAGCGAAAGGATATGATTGTGGACTTCAAGTTAAGAACTACAATGACATTAGAGAATTAGATGTTGTAGAAGCTTTCCAAGAGGTAGCAGTTAAGAAGAAGTTGAAATCAAAGTAGGATATATTTATTAAATAATAGACAAAAAAAATAGAGCTAATAGCTCTATTTTTTTGGTTTTAATAACATCGCAGCGGGATATTTTTTCCGGACTTCTTTTAGCTTTCGTTCGCCTTCCAATTTTGTTTTAAAACGACCCAAACGTATTCTATATGTAGGGGAGTCAAAATCAATTTTCGAGTACATTCCTGGAAAATCTACTTCAACATTTGATTTTATTTGTTGTGCTTTTGCATGAGAGCCAAAGCCAACTTGAATTCGGTAGTATTCTGTGGTCTCATTGTATGATTTATATACCG
>CALLIG010000118.1 GCA_938009735.1 uncultured Flavobacteriaceae bacterium | reverse complement strand
CAAACACAGCATATCTCATTCATCAATCAATTTTTTAAATCATCATTAATCAAAAAACGAATCGTCATGTTATCAAAAGAGAAATCAAAGAAAATCTTTCAGTTGAAATATCTGTTATTACTACCTTTTGTTTTTGGGATGTTGGCTTATACATCTATAGATTTTCAACAAGATGAAGGTTTAAGCGAGGAACAAACAATACAAGATGCTCTGTTAATAAAAGAAGTAGAAGTTGAAATTAATGAAGAGCTTTTTGAACAAAGCTCGATAGAAAAAGTTTTAAGAGCTTTTGTAAAGCTGAGAGAGGAGAAAGGTGATTTTTATATTTTCACTAAGAAAGAATATTTTAAATATCAAATTCTAAATGAAAAATATTTTAGCAATCTGAAAGCGGAATTTGGTGATGAGGTTAAACCAAGAAAACCGTTGTCTAAGTTACCGATACCTTCATCTGATAGATATGAAAATTATTTAAATCATGAAAAGACATTTCAAATTTTAGATGAAAACCTGAGAATTTCAATAAATCGAAGAGAATTAGCTATCCGAAAAATTGAGAAGGAAGATAAAAATTTGGGTCCAGGAGAGTTCGTGCATGTTGACAACATAAAGGATTTAACAGGGGATGAAATACGAAAAGTAAATCAACTTCTAGATAACATTGATTTCGATAATAGAATATTGTTTATTTCAGATGATAGGCATGCTTTTTTAATTAGCAAGATAAAGTCAAGTGAAGAAAATACCGCTGAGGAAAGTAAAGAATTGATTTCACAACAATCAGACCCTGAGCCTTTTGCAACTGTAGATGAGGTGCCTGTTTTCCCTGGTTGTGAAGATGCGTCAAATAAGCGTGCATGCTTTAATGAAAACATGCAACGGCATATTGCCAAAAATTTTAATTATCCTAAAGAAGCTCAAGAGAAGGGTATTCAAGGTAGAGTAAGCGTTATGTTTATTATTACTAAAAAAGGGAAAATAGAAGGACTTCGAATGCGAGGACCAGATTCTATTTTAGAAAAAGAGGTTGAACGTATCATTGGTAGATTACCTAAGATGAAACCAGGAAAACACAAAGGAAAGAAGGTTGATGTACCTTTTTCGATTCCTATTACTTTTAAATTAAACTCTTATGGTCCGGATTATGAAATTTTACCTGAAATTGGTGCTTCAGATGGGGATGTAATTAAAAGTATTCGTCAATATAATCAGCTAGTTGCTGAACGAAAACGATTATTGCTATCGGCAAACAAAACAAACCCTATAATTGTTAATCTTGATCAACAACTTGATCAACAGTTGGAAGCTTTAAAAACTAAAGTTCAACAAAGCGATACTTCGCAAAAACAACAGGAAGTTCAGTTCCTTAAAATACTTAAACAAAGAGAAAACTTGAAAGTAAATCAGTCGCAACTTGAAGCTGAAGATGTACCATTCTCAATAGTTGAAAATGTTCCTGTTTTCCCAGGTTGCGCAGATGCTCCTAATAAGCGTGCCTGTTTTAATAAAAAAATGCAAGAGCATATCGGCAAGAATTTTAGATATCCTGAAATAGCTCAAGAAAAAGGTATTCAAGGTCGGGTTAGTATGCTATTTACGATTAGTAAGGATGGTACTATCCAGAATGTTAATATGAGAGGTCCTGATGCACTTTTAGAAAAAGAAGCTGCAAGAATTATTGGGCGCTTACCTAAAATGACTCCAGGAAAACATAAAGGAAAAGCGGTTAATGTACCTTTTTCGATACCGATAACTTTTAAGTTGCAAGTTGAGACTGACGATCTTGGTCTTTTGAAAATAGCTTCAAAAAATAATATTGAGCCATTAATTATTATTAATGATGCCCCATCAACAAAGAAAAAAATGACGGCATTGAATCCAGATGATATTGAGTCAATTTCTGTTTTGAAAGATGAAGCAGCGGAAAAGAAATATGGAGCAAAAGGGAAGAACGGAGTTGTTGAAATAACTACTAAAAAGAAAGATTGAAAAAAAGCATACTATTTATAGCATTATTACTTGTTTTTAAAGCCGAAGCCCAGTCTTCGGCTTTGGCCATTGCAGATAGCTTATATGCTACAGGTAATTATACCAATGCCATTAACTACTACGCCAAAGAAGGTTCTCAAAAAGGGAGTCTTCAAATAGCAAGAGCGTATAATTCCATCGGAAATTACGACAAGGCAATTGTGCAATATGAGAGTCTGGTTGCTGAAAGTCCTGATTTGCAAATTGCGCGTTTTGAGTTAGGAAAACTCTACCATAAAATGAAACGTTTTGATGATGGTAGAAAATTATTTACAGATTTGGTTCGAGATGAGGCTAACAATCCTGAGTTCTTATATTATCAAGGTGAATCTTTTCGAGAGTTAGAGCAGGCGGCAAGTAGTTTAGTTGCTTATAAAAAAGCGGTTGCAGTCGACAGTACACATTTGAAAAGTCTATTTCAATTGGGTAAGTATTTCGTAGTACAAAGAGAGACGAATGATGCGTTGCTTTATCTAGAAAAGGGACTCCGGTTTTACCCCAATGATGTTTCGTTTATTAATTTAAAAGCCTTGGTTCTTTTTAATAATAATCAATATGCTGAAGCGCTTCCATTTTTTGAACGGCTGATTGAATTAGGAGAGACAAAAGAGTTTGTTTACAAGAAACTAGCCCATTGTTATTATAAGACATGGGCTTTTGATAAATCTAAAAGCATCTATAAAACACTTATTGAAATGGACCCGTACGATCATGAGGCCTATTTTAATCTAGGGGCGGTTTTTTATAAAGACCGACAAAATGATAGTGCTTTGATTTATGTAAAAAAGGCTATTAAAGTACAAGAAGTAACTTTTGAGAAAGAGTATGATTTTATGGCAGGCTTGTATCGTTCAGAAGAAGACTTAAAAGCCGCTTTGAAATATTACAAATTAGCCCACGCTGAAGCATCTGAAGAACCAAGGTATTACTATCAAATCTGCGCGATGGTTGACCAGACAACGAAAGACCCAAAAGTAAAGTTGAGGTATTATGAAGGCTTTATTGAAAAGTATGGGACTAAACATAGGTACTACTCTGATGCCGTTGCCAAACGCATTTCTAAACTGAAAGAAGAAATACACCTCGGTTCAGATTAGTTTTGTTATTTACTGCTGCTTTATATCCGATTACAATTCTCCTTAAAAAATCGTAATTTCCCCGCTATAATTGGGGTTCATGAATAAGTTTTTATTGATGCTTGTTTTGTTAGGGTTTACTTCCTGTAATCTTTTTGAATCAAAAGAGGAAAAGACCCAAAAATTGGTTGCGGAAAAGTTGCTGCAAATCGATTGGACTGATGTGGATGATTATCCTTTATTTGACGATTGTGATGAAACTGTTTCCAAAGCTTTGCAAAAAAACTGTTTTGAACAAAAGCTCTTAGCACATTTATCCAAAGGATTAAAAGAATTTCATCTGACTAGTGAAACTGAAATTAAGGACATCGTTTTTTTAGATATAAGGGTGGAAAAGGACGGAAATGTTACTATTGATACTATCGTAAACAAAGAAATTTTCGGAGTCCAAATGGAAAAATTTCAACGTAATATCTCAAAAAGTATAGAAACCTTGCCTCATATTGAACCTGCTCTTAAAGAGGGAATTCCTGTAAATGCGAAGTTTCGAATTCCTATTTTATTAAATTCAAGATAAGAGATAAGAGATAAGAGATAAGAGATAAGAGATAAGAGATAAGAGATAAGAGATAAGAGAAAAGAGAAAAGAGAAAAGAGAAAAGAGAAAATTTAATACGAATTAGTCAAATTCATGATCCCAAGAAAAGAATCAAATACAAACATAAGTTCAATACCAAAAAATAGTTTAACACCTAACACCTAACACCTAACACCTAACACCTAAGAACTAATTTGCCAAAAGAGAGAATCATTTTAGGTATCGACCCAGGAACAACGATTATGGGTTTTGGACTCATTAAAGTGGTCAATAAAAAGATGGAATTTATTCAAATGAATGAATTACTACTCAATAAATACAAAGACCCGTATACCAAGCTGAAGTTGATTTTTGAACGGACTATAGAACTTATAGATACCTATCACCCAGATGAGATTGCTATTGAAGCACCTTTCTTTGGTAAGAATGTACAATCAATGTTGAAATTAGGTCGTGCCCAAGGAGTTGCGATGGCAGCCGGACTTTCACGAGAAGTAGCAATTACAGAATACCTTCCGAAAAAAATAAAAATGGCTATTACCGGCAACGGAAATGCCAGCAAAGAGCAAGTGGCGAAGATGCTTCAAAGCACATTGGGACTAAAAACCCTTCCAAAGAACTTAGATGCTACCGATGGGCTAGCTGCCGCCGTTTGTCATTTTTATAATTCAGGCAGAGTTGAAATAGGAAAAAGCTATACGGGATGGGATGCCTTTGTGAAACAGAATGAGTCTCGGGTTAAGAAGTAAACAGTTGGCAGTTGCAGTTTGCAGTTTAAAAAATTATTATAAATGAGATTTCAAGATCTTTTGGCTTATAAAAAATCTTTTGCCTTAGCGATGAAGGTTTTTGAGGTTTCAAAGTCTTTTCCAAAAGATGAGAAATATTCATTGACTGATCAAGTTAGAAGATCTTCGCGAAGTGTAACTGCTAATATTTCTGAATCTTATAGAAAAAGAAGATTTCCAAAGCATTTTGTTAGTAAGTTGACTGATAGCGATGCTGAAAATTCGGAAACGCAAACGTGGTTAGAGTTTGCTTTAGCATGTAAATATATAAACCAAGAAATTTTTGAAGATTTGTTTAAGGATAGCGAAGAGATAGGTAAGTTAATTAACTACATGATCAATAACCCTGAAAAGTTTGGTGCAAAATAACTCAAACTGATTACTGCAACTGCCAACTGAATACTAAAAAAATGTCAGGAATCTACATCCACATACCATTCTGCAAACAGGCTTGTCACTATTGCGACTTTCACTTTTCTACTTCGATGGGAAAGAAAGAAGCCATGATTGCTGCACTTCAGAAAGAATTGATTTTGCGTAAAGATGAATTTAAAGACGAAATAGTCGAAACCATCTATTTCGGAGGAGGAACGCCGTCCGTTTTGTCATCTGAAGAAATCAATAGCATAATTGATGAGGTGTATGCTAATTATCAAGTAGTAGCAGATCCTGAAATTACGCTAGAGGCTAATCCTGATGATTTATCCAAAGAAAAAATAGTTCAACTAGCTGATAGTCGCATCAATCGTTTAAGCATCGGCATTCAATCTTTTTTTGAAGAAGACTTGAAGATGATGAACAGAGCGCATACTTCAATAGAAGCAACAGAATCTTTGTCTTTGGCAACTCGTCATTTTGATAATATTTCTATTGATTTGATCTATGGTATTCCGGGAATGTCTAACGAGCGTTGGGAAGAGAATATTGAAAAAGCACTTTCATTTAGTATTCCTCATATTTCTAGTTACGCCCTTACAGTAGAACCGAAAACGGCTTTGGCAAATTTTATTAAAAAAGGAATTATTAAGAATGTAGATGATGCTGTAGCTCAAGAACACTTCAATATCCTTTTAGATAAAATGGAAGAAGCTGGCTTCGAAAGTTATGAGATTTCCAATTTCGGTAAACCTGGTTATTTTTCTAAAAACAATACCGCTTACTGGCAACAGAAAAAGTATATCGGTATTGGTCCGTCTGCACATTCTTTTGATGGCGTGAAAAGAGGTTGGAATATTAATAGTAATCCGAAGTACATCAAATCCATTTCAAATAATGAATTGCCGAGCGAGATTGAAGTACTATCAAAAACAGATAAATATAATGAGTATGTAATGACTGGTCTCCGAACGATTTGGGGTGTTTCGTTGAGTAGAATTGAAAATGAATTTGGACAGAAATATCATATATATCTACTAGAACAAGCTGATAAGTACATTAATGAACAGCTTTTATATATTGATGATGATATTCTCTTGGCTACCAAAAAAGGACGTTTTTTAGCTGATGGTATTGCTTCTCACCTTTTTATGATTAATTTGTAAATACTGAAACAAGTTCAGCATATACATGAAAGCAAAAATCAAAAATGACTTTATTGATTTATCTAAGCCTTTAGATATTTCTATTCCATTAAGTGGTAAGGCTTCAAATGTGAACGCCTGGTATGTAAAGCATCCTAAAATCGAACCACATACTGATGGCGAATATGTTGGTAAAGTATCTGAAGGCGCTTCTACAAATTTTAATGATATCTGGTTTAATCCTCATGCACATGGCACACATACAGAATGTGTAGGGCATATAACAGAAGAATTTCATTCTGTAAATCAAAGTTTAAAACAATACTTTTTTAAAGCTGAGGTCATCACTTTGGCACCCGAGAAATACCAAGATGATTGGGTAATTTCTCGAAAACAATTGCAATATGCATTAGGTAATAAAAAAAGGGAAGCTCTTGTTATTAGAACCTTACCTAATATGATAGACAAATTATCAAAGCAATATTCAAATACGAATGCACCTTACTTGCTAGAGGAAGCCGTAGAATATTTAGTTGCAAAAGGAATTGAACATTTGTTAATAGATTTGCCTTCAGTTGATAAAGAAAAAGATGGTGGCGCGCTTTTAGCACACAATGCTTTTTGGTGCACAAGCGGAGAAATTAGAAAGCAGGCTACGATTACCGAGTTTATTTATGTGCCAAACTCCGTAAAAGATGGTAAGTACTTCTTAAACCTGCAGGTAGCTCCATTTGAGAATGACGCTAGCCCTAGTCGACCAGTTTTATATAAGATTGAAGATTGATGAAAAACAGCTTAAAGATAGAAGAGCTTTTGATGTTCGGATTGGGAATTTATCTTTTCAGTTTGCTGCCTTATCAATGGTGGTGGTTTCTGGTTTTGATTTTAGCTCCAGATATCGGAATGATAGGATACCTTTTTGGAAACAAAACAGGCGCTTTTATGTATAATTTTTTTCATCATAAAGCTGTTGCGATTGTTATTTACCTATTAGGGGTTTATCTTTCCGTTTCAGTTATAGAATTAATAGGCATAATTCTTTTTGCGCATTCAGCTATGGATCGTATCATGGGCTACGGATTAAAATATGACAAAGGTTTTAAATACACTCATTTGGGTGAAATAGGAAAAAGTAACAATGGATAGCATTTTTGATACCATATTAGGATTGTTTTTGGGTGCAATTGCCACCTATTGGATTTATACTTTTTTCAAAAAGAAACAAAGTAAAGAAGTAACCTTACATCAATCCACGGTGCTTTTAGAAAAAATAAGAAGTGTGAGTAAGTTGGTTTCTGTAGAAGGTGAATTTGCGGAAATTTATAAATATGAAAACACGAAAGAACGTTTTTTAAGCTTGGTCTCAAGTAAGAAAAAAGCGTTGATCGTTATTAACGCCAAGGCCATGATAGGTTATGATTTAAAGAAAGTTGAGATAGAATCTGATATAGAAAACAAACGTATCATTTTAACAAATTTTCCACAGCCGGAAGTTTTATCCATTGAGCCAGAACTGGAATTTTATGATATTCAAAACGGAATGTTTAATTCTTTTTCTCCGGATGATCTTACGACTTTGAATAATGAAGCTAAGAATCATATTCTTGAGAAAATTCCGGGAAGCGGACTCATGGAAACCGCTCAAAAGGAAGCGCTTCAGGCCGTTTTGGTTATGGAGTCTATAGTCGCAACTATTGGCTGGAAGCTAGATTATTCATCTTTAGAGATTCCTGAAAATGAAAAGAAAAAATTAATAGATTAATTAAATTACCCATGAAAAAAAGCTGCTTAATATTATTTTTAACTTTTACAATGGCCGCATTTGGTCAAACTGATACTACTATGAGAGAATTTGATCCTGCATTTGCACATACCGTTTATTTCTGGCTAGAAAATCCTGATAATCAAGAAGACAGAGGCGCTTTTGAAAAATCACTTCAAAAGTTTTTAGATAATTCTGACTATGCTAAAACTAGTTTTATTGGCGTGCCGCCCAGAGCAAGTCGTGATGTTGTAGATGGTTCGTTTACCTATTCTTTGATTGTAACTTTCGAGTCTGCTGAAGCACAGAAAAACTATCAAGACGAAGCACCGCATAAATTGTTTATTGAGGAATCAAGTAAATTATGGACAAAGGTGATCGTTTATGATTCTAAGGGAGT
>CALLIG010000117.1 GCA_938009735.1 uncultured Flavobacteriaceae bacterium | reverse complement strand
TAGTATGGCCCGTTTCGGACTTTTAAATCTAAATAATGGCGTTTGGGATGATGTCGTTATTTTAGCAAACCAAGATTTTTTATCTGAAATGACAAATACCACACAAGACCTTAATAAATCATACGGATACCTTTGGTGGTTGAATGGTAAAGAAAGTGCCATGTTACCAAGTATAGAAACTGTTTTTCCTATAGAACTTATTCCGAATGCACCCGATGACACCTATGCTGGTTTAGGCAAAAATGATCAGAAACTATATGTAATACCCAGCGAAAATTTAGTAATAGTTCGCATGGGAGAAGATCCGGGATATAATGTTCAAGGTCCATCTGGATTTGACAACCTTCTTTGGGAAAAAATTAATGATGTAATCGAATAGATTTATCTATAATTACTTGGCATTTGACGTGCTTGAAACGCTTGCTCAAATGCGGCTCCTAAACGAAGTAAGTCAGCCTCTTTAAATTGCTTTGCTATAAAAGTTAAACCGATAGCCTCGCCCGATTCCTTATATCCCATAGGTACGGTCAATGCAGGATATTTGGCAACTGCAGCATAACTCGCATGACGATTATTAATTGATAGAATAGCATCTAGCTTATGATTGTCTAAAGCCGAATCAAAGAAATGTCTTCCATTTATTTCTAAGTTGGATTTGATTTTTTCCAATTCCTCAAAGGAAGTAATGTCTGCTAGAATTCCATCAAAACGTTCTTGTCCATAAGGAATTCTCATTAAAGAATCTCGTAAGTTAAAGGCAACCGCATCTGCAACAGATTTAATTTTTAAAACATTTTTATCTTTAACCTGTGTTCGTAAATATTCAGGAAGATCATTTTTCATATCTATATTTAAGATGCTGATGAAACCATCCATTTTTACTACGGGAGGCGTAAATTCTATTATATTGGCTCCTAAATTCTTTAATTTTTCAATCGTCTTTTTATAGACTGAATCACTTTCCATTAAAGATTTCATAGCTCCCAAACGCATTTCTTTAAATGGAGTTGGATGCAAACCAGCGGAAATGATTCCAGGAAAATGTTCGCCAATAGATTTTGAATCTAATGTATCTTTTCCTGTCATGGCGGATAGGAGAATCGCATTGTCAATGATGTTTCGGGTCATTGGGCCCGGTGTATCTAGCGTACTTGAAATCGGCACGATGCCAGTTCTACTCAACAAACCTATGGTTGGTTTTAATCCCACAACAGAATTTCTACTGCTCGGTGACAGAATAGAACCTGAAGTTTCTGTGCCCACAGCCGCAACGGCGTAATTGGCAGCCATTGAAGTACCACTACCCGCACTAGAGCCGCCGGTATCAAAAACACGACGCCCATATGGATTTAAGGTTTGACCACCTACAGCACTTTGTCCATTTGGGCAATTACAAAGAAAATTGGCCCATTCACTCAAATTCACCTTCCCCAGAATCAAAGCACCATTTTCTTTTAATCGATTTACAATAAAGGCATCCTCCACTTCATTATCTATCAAAGCAATAGATCCAGCGGTAGTCTTCATACCTGATGTATTAATATTATCTTTTAGCAATATGGGCATTCCATAAATAGGATGTCTTACGCTTGGGGCTACACCATCCGATACTTTTTGATCCAAAGCTCGAGCTTGGTCAACAACGTCTTTGTTTAATGCAATAATCGTATTTAATGTAGTGGAGTTATCCAATTCGTATTTATAAATGCGGTACAGATAAAACAGGATTAACTCTTCATAGGTAAACTTTCCCTCTTTGAGATTTGTCTGTAGACTTAAGATATTTTGTTCAAGAACTAAAGGTTTCAGCTCTTCGTAGCGAACTTCATTCATTTTAGAGACTTCATCATATAATGGAAGAAACACCGCATTTTTATCCAATACATTTGATTGAATTCTCTTGAAGCGCATTTTTTTGTTCTTATGATACAAATTGGCAGCAACCTCTGCGGAATCATTATATGACTGCCATAGAATGATTTCTTCTTTTTCCACTTTCGATTGTTTTTGACATGAAAAAATTATTGTAAACAAGAATAGAATGACTAACTTTTTCATAGTGTAACAGATTTATTTTTTCAACTCACTCGTCCAGCGATCAATATTCTTCTGGTTCATACGAACAAACTCATCTTTATCCTGTTCTTGAGCGAGCTCCAATGATTTCTTAGCAGATCTAATTGCCGCCTTATAATCCCCTAGTTTGGCTTCTGCTAATGATTTTACGCGGTGGTAATAATAGGTGTCGCCACCAAGTTCTATGGCCTTGTTCAAGTAAATAAGCGCTTCATCAAATTCCATGTTTTGTTCAACATAATAACGAGCGGCTTCATAATAAGTTTGGGCTGTTGCTCCAGTTATCAATTTCTCCTCAATCTTTTCTTTCATTGCTCCTTTAGTATCAAAGTGCAATGAAATAGTAACACTTGTATTGGCCCAATGTAAAATCATATTTACACTATCGTGCGTTAGATCATCAAAAGAAATTAGAAAATTTTCTTGAAAAGTGCTTACTTGTTCTGGTTTTACTTTTATGCGAAAAGCATCTTCTTCAGCATTATACTTTTTACGCCCATCTCCCCAATGTGATATGTTTTCATGAAAAGCTATTTCCCATTCCTTCTCATTTGGAAAAGCATATAATGCATATGTGCCCGGAGGCATATAGTTTGCCCCAACATTGAAATATGTATCAAAAGTAATCTTTGTAGATGCGTTTGCACCAACCCGCCAAATTCTTCCGTAAGGCACTAAGTCACCGAATATTTTTCTTCCTCGTGCTGCTGGTCTAGAGTAGTCGACTGTAATTGTCGTAAATCCAACTTCTTGAGAAACTGTAGCTGCGGGACTAGCTTTCGGGTGTGTTAATTGTGCAAACGAAGCACTAGTAAACATTAGAGCCAAAAGACCCGCTAGAATTCTCATTTATCCATATTAAAAAAAGAATCTACAAACTCATATTTATTAAATACTTGTAAATCTTCGATGCCTTCCCCTACTCCTATATACTTAACAGGAATCTGAAACTGATCTGAAATACCTATAACAACGCCACCTTTAGCGGTGCCATCTAACTTCGTAACCGCTAGTGAAGTTACCTCAGTAGCTTTAGTAAACTGCTTTGCTTGCTCAAAAGCATTCTGACCAGTAGAACCATCTAAAACCAATAACACATCATGAGGAGTATCATCAATTACCTTTTGCATCACGCGCTTTATTTTGGAAAGCTCGTTCATTAAGTTAACCTTATTATGAAGTCTTCCAGCTGTATCTATAATAACTACATCAGCATCTTGAGTGATTGCTGAACTTAGCGTATCAAAAGCAACAGACGCAGGATCACTACCCATACTCTGCTTTATTATTGGAATATCAACACGATCTGCCCAAACTTGCAATTGATCAATGGCAGCAGCTCTAAACGTATCGCCTGCACCTAAAACCACTTTAAGTCCTTGCTTCTTAAATTGATATGCCAACTTGCCAATAGTAGTCGTTTTTCCTACTCCATTAACTCCAACTACCATAATAACATATGGTTTTTTATCTCTAGGAATATCAAATTCAACAGCTTCACCAACATGAGTTTCAGAAAGTAAGCCTGCAATTTCTTCTCTAAGTATTTTATTCAACGCGTCTGTACCTACATATTTATCTTTTGAAACGCGAGCTTCAATGCGATCAATAATTTTCAGAGTCGTATCAACTCCAACATCGGAAGAAACTAAAACTTCTTCTAAATTATCTAAAACATCATCATCAACCTTTGACTTTCCAGCAACGGCCTTCGTCATTTTAGAGAAAAAGGTAGTTTTTGTTTTCTCTAGCCCTTTGTCAAGGGTTTCTTTTTTCTTAGAAGAAAATATATTTTTAAATAAACTCATATGAATTGTAATCGCTTTGTATCAAAGATATAGAATTGGGCACAAAAAAAAACCCCTTTCATCGGAAAGAGGTTTTTCAACTAATTGAGTTAGTTAGTTAATTCTTCGCAATCCAATCGTTGACAGCTTCTGGTGTCATTACTGACTCTACAAAAGTATAAGCTCCACTTTTTGGAGACTTAATCATTTTGATAGCTTTTGTCAATCTTTTTGAACTTGTCTGTAAACTTGCTACGGTCTTCTTTGCCATGATAAATATACTTTAGCTTTATTTCTGCCTTCGCAGAAATGAATTACTTTATTTCTTTGTGAACGGTCATTCTCTTCAAGATAGGATTGAATTTTTTGATTTCCATCCTTTCTGGAGTATTCTTCTTGTTCTTTGTAGTAATGTAACGAGAAGTACCTGGTTTACCAGATTCTTTATGCTCTGTACATTCTAATATAACTTGAATTCTGTTACCTTTTTTTGCCATCGTAATCTAAATTTTCTGGATTATTTCAACTTTCCTTGAGCTTTCGCTTCTTTCAAAACAGCCGAAATACCTTTCTTATTGATAATCTTTAATGCCTTCGCAGAAACTTTTAAAGTTACCCATCGGTCTTCCTCAGGAATAAAAAAACGTTTCTTAGAAAGATTTACATCAAATCTTCTTCTTGTTTTATTGACAGAGAAAGAAACATTGTTTCCAAACATCGCTCTTTTTCCCGTGATTTCACAAACTTTTGACATTGCGCTGGTTTTTTTTAAACAGGATGCAAATTTATATCTTTTTTACGGTTCGAACAAAATTCTTGTTCAGAATTTTAGTATTTCTTTTTGTAGCATCTCAAACGCCTTATTTACAGACTTTTGCACTATTCTTTCCCGATGATTACCCATCATGAATTTCTCTGAAAAAACCCCATTAGGTGTGGCAATTGCAATATACACCGTTCCGACGTCTGCATCTGAATCACCTTTCGATGGTCCGGCGTTGCCTGTGGTCGCAATTGCAAAGTCCGATTTTAAAATATTTTTGACATTCTGGGCCATCAATTCTGCGACTTGAGCACTTACGACAGAATGTTCGTCAATAATAGTTGCTGGCACCTTTAGCACTTCAATTTTAGTCTCTGTAGCATAACTTACAATACTACCTTTATAATATTGAGATGCGCCCGCTAAAGCTGTAATATGCTCTGCTATTTTACCTCCCGTACAACTTTCAGCAGTTGCTAAAGTTATTTTCTTTGCAGTCATCAAATTAGCAACTACTTGCTCTATGTTTTCATCATCTTCAAAACCGAAAATAATATCGCCTATTAATGGGTATAGCTTTTCCATTTCTGCATCAACGGCAGCTATTATCGCAGCTTTATCTTTTCCTTTTGCAGACAAACGCAAACGCACCTTTCCTAAATTGGGTAAATAAGCGAGTTTAATAAAATCAGGTAAATCATTCTCCCAACTTTCAATTTTTTCCGCAATTGAACTTTCGCCCATACCATAAGTAACCAAAGTCTTATGAAAAATATGAGGCCGCTCAAACTCTTTTACCAACTTCGGAATAACTTGATCTTTTATCAAATTTTTCATCTCGAAAGGCACACCTGGAAGCGAAACATACACTACTCCATCTTCCTTTATCCACATACCCGGCGCTGTACCGTAGGCATTGTGCAAGGCATCTGCTTTAGATAGTATTAACGCCTGATCTCTATTGACTTGAGAAATTTTAGTAGTGGTTATATATTTTTCAAAAAGATCTTCTATATGAGCTAAAACGGAATCATTTAGAACCAATTCGTCGTTGAAATATTCACAAAAGGTATGCTTTGTAATATCATCTTTGGTTGGCCCTAAGCCACCCGTTACAATAATAATTTGAGCACGTTTTTTAGCATCACTAAGCGCTTGCAAAATATGCTCACGGTCATCTTGAATCGAAGTGATCTGATATACAGAAACTCCAATTTTATTAAGTTCTTTAGATATAAAAACGGAATTTGTATCTACAATTTGGCCAATGAGAATCTCATCGCCAATAGTGATGATTTCTGCAAACATGATTTTGTAATATAGTTATAAATTGAAGTCGTTTTTGAGCTCAGCAACCACTTGCTCAATATCTTTTTTCAAAACCGGAAATACATTTTGTATTTGAGCCATATTAGCCTCACTCTTTCCTAAAGTCTCTATTTCTAAGGCAGCAGCACGAGTTTGCTCCATACCTAAAAGATCAACATTTGGCTTAATTTTATGCGCCAATTGGTAAACTTGTTCGTAATTGCCAGTTTCTAAAGCTTTTTCTAAACTTTCTAAATCTTGAGGCACTTCTTCTAAAAAAACAGAAATTACAGAATTGATGAAATCATTATCACCTTCAGCCATTTCATTAATCTTGTCTAAACTGTATATCATTATTTAATTTTAACTGTAAATAGTTCTTGCGCTTCTAAGATACCTGAAAGATAGTCATTTGCCTCTATTTTACCAACACCAGCAGGTGTTCCTGTAAAAATAACATCTCCTTTTTTAAGTGTGAAATATGTAGATACATATGAAACTAATTCATCAATCTTCCATAGCATTAGACTGGTATTACCTTTCTGTACCTCTACTCCGTTTTTGATCAACGAAAAATCTAGCTGATCTATATCTTTAAAAATTGATTTATCAATCCAATTTCCAACCACAGCAGCACCATCAAAGCCTTTTGCCTTTTCCCACGGAAGTCCTTTTTCTTTTAGTTTCGATTGCAAGTCGCGTGCCGTAAAATCTATACCTAAACCTACTTCATCGTAATACTTATTGGCAAACTTCTTATCAATGTGCTTCCCTACCTTTTTAATTTTCACCAAAACTTCCACTTCATAATGTATGTTATTTGAAAATTCAGGAATATAGAAATCTTGTTCTTTGGGCAGAATTGAAGAATCTGGTTTTATAAAAACCACAGGCTCTTCAGGGCGTTCGTTAGCTAGCTCCTCAATGTGAGCGGCATAATTACGACCTATACATATTAGTTTCATTGCGAATATCGATTATGAATAGTATTATTAGCTGGTTTTACAAACCATCAACTAAACTACTCCTTCTTTAATTTTAAACTAACGGCTGGAATAAAGTTCTTAGTATTATTTCGTGACCGAACTTTGAAATCTGTCCATTCACCCATACCATAAATCATGACTTTATAATTTTGGTTTTGGGTATAAACTCCTCTGAAAGTAGGCGCGAACCGATCTTCAATTACCTTTTTATTTGTAATAGGGTGCACTTCAGATTTCTTGTACCAGTTACTAGCAACAAAAAGCCACTCTAGACCTATATACACACCTTCTCTGGGGATCTCAATATTAAAAGCCGCCAAATCAATTGATACATAATCTTGTGTTACATCATGCTCTAAAACGATACTTTTTCTAAGTAAATCAGTACCTGGTTTATTGGTTGTAGCATCTACACCATAAATACGTATTCTAAACTTTGCGGACTCGCGATTAAAGTTTTCATCCTTCTTTAAAAATATGGTCAACTTGTCTACATACTTCTTTTGAGCACCAATATTCGGAAAATACAAAGCCAGTACCCACGGGGTTGCCGATGAGGAAAAACCGCTCGTCAAACTGTAGCTACTTATAGGGTTTAGCACATCTGAATTACCAAGCTTTTGCGTGATCACTACTTCATCTAATTCAAATGATTCTTCTACCATATGAAAGCGTTTTGCTTCATATAATTGTTGCGCCGCAACGATGGTGTCTTTGTAACCAAGAGAAGAAATATGGACCTGTTTCTCTAAATACGGAGTTGGTATATCTACAAAATAATGACCAACCTCATCTGTAGAGGTACCTTTAAGCGTATTCAAAAAACTAAGATTCACATAAGGAATCGGTTCTTTGCTTTTATTATCATAGACGTGACCTTCAAAAAGCACTTCTTGCGCTTGCATTTGAAACACGACCAACAGGGGGAACAGTAAGTATCGCATTTATCCTAACTTATTATTTAATTTACTTAGTTTAATTTGGGTTAATACTTTTTTGGTATATAAAGGAAAGTCAGCATTTAAAATCCAACTGAAATAACCCGGTTCTTTTTCTAAAACATCGTTTACTTTCTTGCCTTTGTGCTTTCCGAAAGAAAACATCTCCTCATCATCTTCATCCCAAACAATAAAGCCAGCAAAATCTACGGTTCTTTTATGGGATGAAAATTCTGCTAATTTTTTAATGTTGTTTTCCAAATCAGGATAACGATCTAATTGTGAGAGCAGCACTTCATAGGTTGCTAAGGTATCTGCTGCTGCACTATGGGCATCAGTTAAATCTTTATCGCAATAAAACTTGTACGCAGCTGTAAGCGTGCGCTTCTCCATTTTATGAAATATGGTTTGCACATCAACTGACACCATGTTTTTCATGTCAAAATCTACTTCTACACGAAGCATTTCTTCTGCTAATAAGGGAATATCGAAGCGGTCAGAATTAAATCCGCCCAAATCGCAATCCTTTATCATTGTATATATCTCTCTTGATAATTCTTTGAAGGTAGGTTCGTTGACTACCTTTTCGTTCGAAATTCCATGAATGGCAACTACCTCTGCCGGTATCGTCATTTCAGGATTAACCAACCAAGTTTTACTTTCCTTATTCCCATTGGGAAAAATTTTCAGGATCGCAATTTCAACGATTCTGTCTTTGGCTACATTAGTGCCAGTAGTCTCTAAATCAAAAAAACAAATGGGTCGCGTTAGCTTCAGTTGCATTATTAGCTTCTTTTAATGCAAAGATAATTAGAAGGAAGCTTAATTTAATTTTATGTGTATATTAATTATTCTAATTAAACTCGCTTATGAAATATTGTTTTGCACTAATTCTTCTCTCATTACTGCTTTCTTGTAACACCGATGAGACTGCAAGTTTGAAATATAGCACCACAACTAAAGCACTTAAATATTATAATACTGGCTGGATTCAAATAATGGATGAAGGCAGATACGGCGCCGCTGAAATTTCTTATCGAAAAGCACTTGATTACGATGCTGATTTTCTTGTAGGAAAAAGTGTACTAGCCAGGCTAACCTTAGATCTTAATGAACGCTTAAAGCTATATGAAGAAATAAAAGACAGAGAAGAGCAAATAACTGGTGACGAACGTTTGATTCTTGATGTATATACTGCATTTGTTAAATACACGAACTTGAGAGACCTAGGTGATTCGAAAACAAAAAATGCATTGCAGCAAGCGCTACAACTAGCAGAAACGAATCTTAAAACAATAGTTCATAAATACCCTGAAGAAGTATACCTTAAAGCTGAATATATTGAGATCTTACACTCCTTATACGGCCCCAAACAAGCACTTGATTCGTTACATATTTTAGCTTCAAATACTCAAAAAGACAATCCATTTTTACTAGGTTTCACAGCAAGTATTCAGGCAGAATTACAAGAATTTGATAGTGCAATAAATACAGCTAAACGCTTACAAAACATTATCAATGACAGCATGCATCCAAAAAGCCATGCGGTTTTGGCAGATATAAATTATCAAATGGGTAATTTCGAAATTGCTAAAATCAACGCGGATAAAGCAACAGCCTTAGATCCTCGAAATTTGGTTGCTAGTCGACTGAAGAAAAAAATAGATGAAGCCTTATTGAACTGAGCTTAAAGAACTATACCTCACGATTCACATCCCAAGCTTCTAAATAATCGGCAATTGCCTTTGCAAACATGCTACCTAGTGCACCATTTACAACACGGTGATCATAACTATGCGAAAGATACATTTTACTTCTGATGCCAATGAAGTCACCTTCACTAGTTTCTATAACTGCTGGCATTTTACGAATAGCACCCAAAGCCAAAATACCTACTTGAGGTTGGTTAATAATCGGAGTACCAAAGACACTACCAAAAGTACCAACGTTAGTTACCGTATATGTTCCGCCTTGAATTTCATCTGGTTTTAACTTGTTCTCACGAGAACGTCTAGCCAGATCATTTACAACCTTCGCCATACCGACCATATTCAATTGATCTGCATTTTTAATAACAGGAACAATTAAATTTCCGTCAGGTAAAGCAGCCGCCATACCTATGTTGATATTTTTCTTTTTTATAACCGTATCACCATCCAAAGAGATATTCATCATCGGATACTTTTTCAAAGCTTTAGCAACAGCCTCCATAAAAATTGGAGTAAAAGTCAACTTCTCACCTTCGCTTTTCTCGAAAGCATCTTTTGTTTTATTTCGCCAGTTAACCACGTTGGTCACATCAACTTCAATAAAACTCTGAACGTGGGCAGATGTTGAAACGCTATCAACCATATGCTTGGCAATCAATTTGCCCATTCGAGTCATTTCAATAACCTCATCATTACCCGAATACTGAACCCTAGAAACTTGATGAGCTTCATTAGATGGTTTTACCACTTCTTTGACTACAGCTTTTATTTCTTTTTGAATTGTTGGTTCAATGGCATGAACAGGTTTTTGCTCAGTAATAGTAGTGGTTTCAACTTTTCCGTTACTAATAAATGCCAAAATATCATTCTTAGTAACTCTACCTTCTTTTCCGGTACCATGAATAGTATCTAAAGTAGCTACTGTTATGCCTTCTTGCTTGGCTATATTTTTAACTAAGGGAGAATAAAATCTTTCAGTCCCACTATAATCTTGAACCGCTGTTGTTGTCACTTCTTTAGCGATAGCAACATTGTCTTCTAGTACAGCAATAGTTTCTTCAGGAACCTTAATTTCAGGAACAGAATTTTCAACTGCCGGAGCAGCACCATTGATTTCAATAACAGCAACAGTTTGCCCTACTTTAATTACATCATCAACTTCAAAAAGTTTTTCAACCAAAACACCCTCTACTTCACTAGGCACCTCAGAATCTACTTTATCGGTTGCGATTTCAAAAATTGGCTCATCCATTTCAATGGTATCACCAACTTCTTTCAGCCAAGTCGTTAATGTTGCTTCAGCAACACTCTCTCCCATTCGCGGTAATTTCAGTTCAAACTTTGACATATTATTATTTAAGCTACTCTTTTGAGGATATTTTTTGCAAAAATACTAAAAATATCACCTTATTATTATATTTAACGTAATTTAAGAATTACTCAATTTGCTTTCAACGAGCCTTCAAACGGAATTCTATTTACGATACTTCGACCAAGCGTTACCTCATCTGCATATTCAAGTTCATCGCCCACAGCAATTCCTCTTGCTATGGTAGAAGTTCTAATTTCTAAACCTTCTAACTGCTTGTACATGTAGAAATTAGTTGTATCACCTTCCATCGTTGAACTTAACGCAAAAATGAGCTCTTTTATTTTTCCAGATTTAACCTTATTTACCAAAGAGGAAATGGTCAAATCTTGTGGACCAACACCTTCAATAGGTGATATTTTTCCACCCAAAACATGATATAAGCCTCTGAATTGCCCCGTATTTTCAATAGCCATTACATCTCGTATATCCTCAACAACACAAACCAAACTTTCATCACGTTTTGGGTTCGAACAGATTTCACAAAGTTCAACATCAGAAATATTATGACAACTAGTACAAAATTTCACCGTACTTCTTAATTTCTCTAAGGCACCCGAGAGCCTTAATGTTTGCTCACTAGGCTGCTTTAATAAATGCAATACCAAACGTAGCGCTGTACGCTTACCAATACCTGGCAATTGCGACATTTCGTAAACAGCATTTTCTAAAAGCTTAGAAGAGAAATCCATATCTACAAAGTTACACACTATTTTTACTTAGCATATATTAAAATGTCATCTTTGAAACTTAAATTTCTAACGATCGCATTGCTATATCAATAGTTCTATAATTCATACTCAAGAATAACAAATATTTCACCTAAATTAAAATAGAAGCTCTAAAAAAAGTTCTAATAAGTTCTTTTTGTAAATTGCTTTGAAATCAATTTTATATGACTCCAACTAACATTCTGCTTCTTATCGGCGGTTACTTTTTACTCTTACTATTAATCTCATATTTTACAGGTAAAAACGATTCTAACCTTGACTTTTTTAAGGCGGGTAAAAAATCGCCTTGGTATTTAGTAGCATTCGGTATGGTTGGCGCCTCTTTATCAGGAGTAACATTTATCTCTGTACCTGGTTGGGTTGATACTTCTCAGTTTAGCTATATGCAAGTAGTCTTCGGATATTTCATAGGATATCTGATTACAGCATATGTACTTTTACCCATATACTACAAACAAAATGTCACTTCAATTTATGAATATTTAGACGAACGTTTTGGTTTTGTCAGTTATAAAGTAGGAGCCATCTCTTTTTTCATATCACGCGTATTAGGTGCAGCCTTTCGACTATTTCTTGTTGCTATTGTTTTGCAGCAGTTTGTTTTTGATGAACTAGGTATACCCTTTGAAATCACAGTTATAATTTCTGTTTTATTAATATGGATATATACCTTCAGAGGGGGAATTAAGACCATAGTTTGGACAGATACCTTACAAACCCTATTTATGCTAATATCAGTAGGACTTTCTATATATTTTATTTTAGAAAAATTAGACTGGACATTTGCTGAATTCTTAGCTTCAGACGAATTATCAAAGTATAGTAAAACCATTTTTATTGATGACTTCTTAGCCAAAAATCATTTGGTAAAATCGTTTCTTGGCGGCATGTTTATTACCATCTGTATGACTGGGCTCGATCAAGATATGATGCAAAAAAATCTTACCTGTAGCACCCTCAAAGATGCTCAAAAAAACATGTTAAGTTTTAGCGTGGTGTTGGTGATAACCACATTTGTATTCATGCTTTTGGGAGTGCTGTTATTCATTTATGCAGGACAAAATGGAATAGGCTTACCTCTTATGGATGGTAATCCAAAATCTGATTTGCTTTTTCCGCAAATAGCATTAAAAAGTGATTTAGGTATTGGTGTTGCCATTACCTTTATGCTTGGCCTCATTGCAGCTGCTTATAGTAGTGCTGATAGTGCATTAACTTCATTGACCACTTCATTTTGTGTAGATTTCTTAGGGATAGAAAAAAAGCCAGAAGCAGATCAAAAAAGAATTCGAAAATCTACGCATGTTGGTATGAGCGTATTATTGATATTAGTTGTCATCGCCTTCAAGCATATTTTAGATACGAATGTTATTGATGGACTTTTACAAGTAGCCTCATACACCTACGGACCTTTATTAGGCTTGTTCTCCTTCGGAATTTTAACTAAATATCAAATAAAAGACAAATATGTATGGCTTGTAGCTTTGCTTTCTGTAGTGCTGATTTATGGACTAGGGAAAATACCGTCTGAGCATATTGGTAATTATATTTTTGGCTACGAACTTTTACCATTAAATGGTCTCTTAACTTTCTTTGGTTTATGGTTAATTCGTCATAAAAACGAGATATCAAATTAATCTTTTTGATCGTTAAAATGCTCAAAAACACCGATAACCGAATTTGCGTATGTTAAATTTACGCTAATAAATTATCGGATTAATTTGATATAAAATTAATATTGATTGGTTGCCAACAAAACCAAAGTACAGGCCACTTCAACTTCTATATCGTTGTCTCTAAGTATCTTATAAAAATTAGGGTTCTCAGTTCCTGGATTAAAAATCACTCTTTTAGGATTTATTTTCAATAAGTATGCATAATATTCAGGCTGACGAGCGGAACCTATATATAAGGTTATAGTGTGTATGTTTTCAAAATCATGTAATTTAGCCCTGATTTGTTGTCCCCTAATTTCGCCCGCTTTTAAACCGAAAGCTTCTATTTCGATATTATGATCTAGAAGACGATTTATGGCTAAATTGCTATAGCGATTCGTTTTTAGTGATGCACCAAATACAAGTGTTTTTTTCAATTGCTGATTTTTATCAATATAAGAAGTGTAACTATTGACGATTAAGATCGTCTATTATACAAGTACTAGACTTCAAAGTTATAAATAAAGTTGTTGACGATGCTATATGTTTATAGTTAATGGTTAGTGTTTAGTATAGCTGAATCGACAATAGAGAAACCCCGACCTTTGGTCGGGGTTTTGTTTTATATCCTTTTTTGCTGCAGAAGATAATATCTTCAATTTATTCTATTCGTATAACTACCAACGAATAATAACGCTACCCCATGTAAACCCACTACCAAAAGCAGCTAAAACAACAAGGTCTCCTTTTTTAATCTTTCCTTGCTCCCATGCTTCGGTTAAAGCAATGGGTATTGAAGCTGCGGTCGTATTACCATAGCTCATTATATTATTAAATACTTGATCATTGGTAAGTCCAAATTTCTTTTGAACAAACTGAGATATTCTAAGATTGGCTTGATGTGGAATCAACATATCAATTTCAGTAGGCGGAAGATCGTTGGCCGCTAAGCCTTCCATAATAACTTCGCTAAAACGCACTACCGCATTTTTAAAGACAAATTGACCATTCATATGTGGCAAATAAGATTCATCATTAGGATCATTATCTGCAATAATTTCATTTACCCAACGGCTGCCCATTCCAGGTGCAATTAGCGAAAGTTCTTCTGCATGTTCTCCTTGTGAATGTAAATGTGTAGACAAAATACCATTAGTAGTATCTTCTTCTCTGCTCAAAATAGCAGCCCCTGCCCCATCACCGAATATTACCGAAACACCTCTACCTCTGGTTGTCATATCTAGACCTTTAGAATGTATTTCAGAACCAATAACCAATACATTCTTATACATCCCACTTTTGATATACTGATCAGCAACAGAAATAGCATATACAAAACCAGAACATTGATTACGTACATCTAAAGCGCCAACCGTTTTTATACCCAAATCCCGCTGAACCAAAACACCTGGACCAGGAAAATAGTAATCAGGACTTAAGGTCGCAAAAACAATAAAATCAATATCATCTTTGTCAATACCAGCTCTTTCAATGGCAATTTTGGCAGCCTTAACTCCCATAGATGTGGTAGAATTACCATCATCTTTCTGCACATGTCTGCGCTCTTTGATTCCTGTTCGTTCTTGAATCCATTCATCAGTAGTTTCCATCACTTTTGACAAATCGTTATTGGTGACAACGTTTTCAGGAACGTAGTAGCCTAAGCCAGTTATTTTTGAATTGTACATTGTATTTAAGTTTTGTGATTTGGTTGGTTTACTTATGCATACCAGACTTCAAGGTAATAATTCGCGCAACCAAGCATTCAATATTCTAAGATAAAGAAACAAAATTAAAACTTAGAAGTAATAAAAGTCTTTAGTTCAAGTACTTTTTATAATTATTCACCTGCACATTTGCTTTTAAATCGTGAAGTAAATTAAAGAGTCCGAAAAAGGTTCGATTCATATACAAAAAGTGTTTTGAACCGCGATTACCATTCATTTTTCGCAAATCAGTATCTTTTGCAAACCGTTCACTAAGCGTTGCTATTTCGTTCCAAAAATCATCAGCTCCAAAATCAAACTCCTCTTGATTTAATGGTGCTGTAAATAAGGTTAGCATTTCCTTGAACATTGATTTAAAAAAAGTAAGCTCTTTTGGAGAATCTGTAGCTGTCAAAATTTCTAATTCATATAGCTTAGTGGTAAAACGATCATCATTCTCAATAACTTCTTTTTTAGCTAATTCAAAATAAGGGTTATAAAACTCATCAGGCACGGCTTTTATACAACCAAAATCAATCGCAATAAGATTTCCTTCTTGGCTCACTAAAAAATTACCAGGATGCGGATCAGCATGAACCTTACGCAGTACATGAATTTGATACATGTAAAAATCCCAAAGGGTTTGACCCAATTTATTTCCTAATTCCTGTGGAAAGTCAGTTTTTGCAAATTCACTCAGATGAGACCCATTCATCCAATCCATCGTAATGATTCGCTCACTTGACAAATCTTCGTAATATTTAGGAAATTCTAGTCCTTCAATAATCGCACAGGAGACGGTAATCTCTTGACTCTGTTGAATTTCTAGCAAATAGTCTGTTTCTTCGAATAATTTATTTTCAACTTCTTGAAAATATTTGTCTGAATCTTTGCCTTTGATGTTAAACATTTTCAGAGCAATAGGTTTCACTAATGCCAAGTCACTACTAATACTTTCTGCAACACCCGGGTACTGAATTTTAACCGCTAAATCTTTACCGTTTTTAGTAGCCTTATGCACCTGACCAATACTTGCAGCATTTACTGAATCTTTGTCAAAAGTATCATAGATTTCTTCTGGAAATTTACCAAGATATTTCTTGAACGTTTTACGAACAAGCGGACCAGATAAAGGTGGAACCGAAAATTGAGAAAGGGAAAATTTATCTACGTATGCCCTAGGAAGCATATTCTTTTCCATACTTAACATTTGAGCAACCTTTAAAGCGCTTCCTTTGAGTGTTTTTAGGCCATCATAAATATCTTCAGCATTATCTTCATTCAACTCATCTTTAGTCATTTCAGGATTGACTAATTTCTTGCCAAAATATTTGACGTAATTACCACCAATCTTAACACCAGTTTTTACCAACTTACTAGCTCGCTCAATCTTTCCTGTAGGTATTTTATCTAATGTCTTCATAGCTTCTGTATTATTGTTAAGCTAATTTTTCTTTGAAAAGAAATTTCCCGAAATCAATAATATTATCTAACGGGGTATTGTCAAAAACATCAAAAGCCGTGTGAATCGATTTCTCAATAGCAACATCTGTCTTTTCAAAACCAGGAGAATCATCATCCATCCAAAACTTAAGTATGAACAGTAGTTGCACCCATGCTCCTTCAGAAAAAAGTCTTGGATTATGCTTTGTTATCTTTAGGTTTTTTGTCGCATTACCATCTTCAATAAGTTCAGAGGCAAAACTTTTCACATGCTTTCTAAGACCTTTTAATTGTTCCATATTTTTCATGAGATTACTTTCGGTATTCAAAGCAAAAAGCGCATAGCTTCGGTTTAATGTAAGTAGCTCAAAAAAGGAAAAGAAAAAAGTTAGCATTTTATCCTTATTTGAAAAGGAATCATAGTCCTTGTTCTTAGTAATTAATACTTCTGTATTAGAATAAAAGGCACTCCATATTGCCTTTTGAATTCCGGCTACCGAACCAAAATATTGATAAAACATACTCTCATCAATATCATTTACTTTGCAAAACTTGTATACTGATTTTGGCACAATCTCATGTTCTAAAACATAATCCATGTACATAGCAATGATAACATCTTCAGTAACTTTTTTCGTTTTTGTTTTTGCTGCCATTTTTTATTTTTTTGATATGATAAAGGTATTGTATGAAATACGAACCTAGTGTTAACCAATACCTAATTGTAAATTTTTTAATTGAAAAAACGTGCCCTCTAGGGAGAACACGTTTTAATAAACAACTAACCAAGCTATTATCGTTAAATAAAATTCTTTTTCACAGCAATTTTATTCTTTAACAACATTGTAAAGATACATACTGTTTAATCATTATAAAAATAAATTAAACAAAATTATAATTATTTTAACGTATTGATAAACACGACATGAAATTTTGATGTCAGTTTGTCACTATTTTATGTTGTGGTATTTTTTTTGACAAGTAGAAGATAATCACTTAGAAAAATTATTGTCCATACTGAAATGAATTCAGCAGACATGAGTGAATTATTAAAAACAATAAATTATGGCTAAAGGCAAAATAAACGTATCCGTAGAAAATATTTTCCCGCTGATCAAGAAGTTTCTTTATAGTGATCATGAAATATTTTTACGGGAGCTTATTTCTAATGCAACCGATGCAACCCTCAAACTAAAACACTTGACTTCAATCGGCGAAGCAAAAGTCGAATACGGCAATCCTATGATTGAAATCAAGATCGATAAAGAAGGGAAAAAACTTCACATTATTGATCAAGGTATTGGTATGACGGAAGAAGAAGTCAAAAATTACATCAACCAAGTAGCCTTTTCGGGAGCGGAGGAATTTTTAAATAAATATGAAGACGGAGCAAAAGATGCCGGTATTATTGGGCATTTCGGACTAGGCTTCTATTCCGCTTTTATGGTTGCGGATAAAGTAGAGATTATAACGAAGAGTTTCAAAGATGAGCCAGCAGCACATTGGTCTTGTGATGGGTCGCCAAATTTCACATTAAAAAAAGGTAAAAAAGAGGACAGAGGTTCTGAAATCATTTTACATATTGCTGATGACTCCACAGAGTTTTTAGAAGATAATCGTATCAATGAACTTTTAAGTAAGTATAATAAGTTCATGCCGATTCCGATTAAATTTGGAATGCGGACAGAGACGTTACCAAAACCAGAAGGAGCAAAAGAAGAAGATGCAGCTCCGACGCAAGAGGTTGATAATATTGTAAACAATCCGAATCCTGCCTGGACAAAGCAGCCAATAGATTTACAAGCAGAAGATTACAAAGGTTTCTATCGCGAATTATACCCAATGCAATTCGAAGAGCCTTTATTTCATATTCATTTAAATGTTGATTACCCGTTTAACCTTACGGGAATACTTTACTTTCCGAAGTTAGCGCAAGATCTTAATCAACAAAAAGATCGCATTCAACTGTATCAAAACCAAGTTTTTGTAACGGATAATGTAGAAGGCATTGTGCCAGAATTTTTAACCATGTTACGTGGGGTCATTGATTCACCTGACATTCCTTTAAACGTGTCACGTTCTTATTTACAAGCCGATGGTGCCGTTAAAAAGATATCTTCTTATATCACCAGAAAAGTTGCCGATAAACTCAGCTCATTATTCAAAAACAATAGAGAAGACTTAGAAGCGAAATGGAATGATATTAAAATCGTTATCGAATACGGTATGCTTTCTGAAGATAAGTTCTTTGAAAAAGCAGACAAATTTGCACTTTATCCAACTGTAGATGGAAGCTATTTCACTTTTGAAGAATTACAAGATAAAATTAAAGACACACAGACTGATAAAGATGATAAGCTAGTTATCTTATATGCATCAGATAAGGAAGCGCAACACAGTTATATTGAGGCTGCCAAAAAGAAAGGTTTTGAAGTCTTACTGATGGATTCACCAATCATTGGCCATCTTATGCAGAAATTAGAAGGTTCGAAAGATAAAATATCTTTTGTACGTGTAGATTCTGATCACTTAGACAATCTTATTAAAAAAGAAGAAACTGCTATTTCTAAACTTTCTGATGAGGAAAAAGAAAAACTAAAAGCAGATTTAGAAGAAACTATTACGAATAAAAGCTATACCGTACAATTGGAAGCTATGGATAGTGATTCCTCGCCTTTCATTATTACCGAGCCTGAGTTTATGCGTCGAATGAAAGAAATGCAACAAACCGGCGGTGGTGGTGGTATGTTTGGCATGGGTAGTATGCCAGAAATGTATAATCTAATCGTAAATACCAATCATGAATTGGTTAGTGAAATTCTAAATACCAAAACTGCTAAAAAGAAAGAGAGATTAATTAATCAATCACTTGATTTAGCAAGACTTTCAAAAGGTTTATTGAAAGGTGAAGAGTTAACAGAATTCATCAAACGTAGTTACGAGATGGTGAAGTAAATAATTTCAAATTAAAACTTAGAACCGCTACGAAATATCGTGGCGGTTTTTTTTATCTATAAAACTTCAGATGAAAACTGGGCAACTGACTAATAAGAAATTTAACAACATAGGGATCAAATGGTTTTGATTGTAATTCTTAAAAACTACTGGTTTTCAGGTATTGTATGTTAATTAAGATGAGATTACTTTTGGATTTCTTGCGTGTAGCAAGAAACCATTAACTATAGCTATAGTGACCGCCTCAAGCGTTTGAGGCGGTTTTTTTGTGATACAAAGAAAATAAAGATTACTTCTAGTCATCTTCAATTTCACAAAACGACATCGCTATTAACTCTACTACCATCAATAAAAAGTATAAAACCGGCATCAATGTTCTTTTTAAATTATTAGTTCATACTAATTCAGTTATACATTCAAAAATTAGGTTTTCTTTTAATTAATTCAAATCAACTAACTCAGCCCCCTTATGCTATTTTCAAAGAAAGCAAATTAAACTTAGAGCCTAAATTTGAGCTAAAATAGTATCGCTAATGGTGAATACAATACTGGTTTAAATGAAATTTACTAACTAATTTTAGTCCTAATTATCACAATATATTATACTAAAAAATCGATAGCATCATATACATATAATTAACAAATAGTTTTCCATTTTTTAAGGGTCGAGTAACAAGACTAGAAAAAATAACCCAAAAGAAACATACATATGGAATTGGTTGAACTTAATCCTAAAGGAAATTTCAATTCTTGGGATAAATCAAAATTAGAAGAAATTAAACAGGAGAAGTATGACACCAATATTGGCAGTTGCCTCTATGAGAATAGCGAAATAAGGGTTTGGGAAATACGCTTAAAACCAAATCAAAGACTTCCTTTTCGAGAACATAAGAACAATTATAGTTGCTCAAGTTTAACAGAAGCTCTTCTATTGATGCGCAATATAAACGGACAGATAAATCTACTTCGAATGAATAAAGGCGAGCATTTCTTTTGGAAATTTGAAAACAATGGCCCAACCGTTCATGACATTGAAAATATTGGTGAAAACATCGTTAAAATAGCTGTGATAGAGGAAATTATTTGAAGCCAACGGCCTCTTTCTCTTCAAATTTAAGCAGCAACGAATTCACAAAATCTTAAGGCGAATTTCGTTTAGCATTACCAATAAATAGGCCCAGACCCTAAATACTTTTCAGCGATAGGCTGGTAGTAATCTAAAACATCTTCTAAGTCATAGATCTTTTGACTTTTGGTGTATAGATCGTATGTATTAAAATCTTTAATCAATTTTAAATACTCAGCGTCTTTTTCATTTAAAAGTTCAGCATAAGCACCACGTGAATGCCATGGATAAAATGAATGATAACGAATCATAACCATAGCCTCTTCAGGAAGTGTATTGGTTTCATGGTTATTTAGTACTTGATACAAATACTCATCATGACCCCATGCTAAATCAACATTATCTATACCACATCCTTTTTCATAAATTCCAGTAGACGTGTTGTAACGCTCATCATGCATATCAGCATTTGTCTCATTGAATTCAGGATACACACAAGAATCTGGTAAGGCACAGCCTACAATAAAAACATCGCCAACTAAACCCCATTGTTCCGCTTGACTTGTTCCATCTTCATCACTACCCCATAGATACATTACTTTACCAAGGTCATGAATTAACCCAGTTAGTTGCATCCAATCTGGTCGACCTTCAGCGCGAATAGCTTCAGCACTTTGTATAAGATGTTGTACGTTGGGTAAATCTAAATCAGGATCACTAACATCAATCAAGGTATTTAGTTTCCTCATTGCGTCCCATAGATTCATAGGTTTATCGAACTTTAGATATTTCTTATGCATATTTCGCACATAATCTACAGTTTGGTTTTTGCGCATTTTTCGATAATGCTCCTTTACCGCCACCGATATATCTGGAGCTTCGTAGTTTCTAAAGGTTTTTTCTTCTTCCATGATTATATTAAATAACTGTCAGTCAATAACGGTTAAACATTACCTAGTATAAGGTACAAAATTACAGTAAATACGACTAAAAATAAAGCAAAGGGCTTTGCGTACTTCCAAGGTTTTAAATTTAATACTCCTGCATCTTTCATTATAAATTTCTCGTCTTTTGGCCCTAAAACAGATACCAAATGCATGATTATTATATTCAAAACGAACTCAATACCCCAAATATGAACAAAATGCAAATTCACTTCTAGAACATAATACATTATTACATAAAAGAATAAACCGAAAACAAGACCAGCTTTTGCGCCTGTTGCGGATACCTTAGGAAAAAGGAAACCAGCAATTACGACACTCGCGATGGGGATAAAAAAGATACCATTGAGCTGTTGTAACAATTGATATAAACCGTCAGGAGCATTTGCAACAAAAGGAGCTATACAAATAGCAAAAAGCGCTAATAAGGCCGAAGTCCATTTTCCAATCTTAACCAACTTGGTTTCGCTGGCATCTTTTGAAATATATCTTTTAAAAATTCCTAAACTAAATACGGTTGCTGCGCTATTCAAAGCACTATTAAAAGTACTTAAAATGGCACCCATCATGACTGCGACGAAGAAACCGGTTAGCCATAACGGTAATACTTTCTTAACTAAAAGTGGATACACATTATCTGGATTATCATAGAGGCTTTCTCCAAAATAATAAAACCCAATCAATCCTGGCAGCACAATTATTAACGGAACTAGTATTTTCAAAAGTCCTGTGAAAAGCAACCCTTTTTGGGCTTCCTTCAAGTTAACAGCACCTAAAACTCTTTGAATAATCGATTGATGCATCGTCCAGAAATAAATCTGATTCACCATTAATCCTGTAAATAAAACCTCAAAAGGCAGAATTGCTGTACGTGCCCCTTCCCCTACTCCTGACTCACTACTTACCACATTGAATTTCTCTGGACTATTATCAAAAACCATTGTCAAGCCTTCCCATGGGTTACCGTCACCAATGCTTAATAAAGCTAATATGGGTACTAATAACCCTGCAACTAACAATCCAAAACCATTAATAGTATCAGTATACGCCACCATTTTAAGTCCACCAAAAATCGCATAAATCGCACCGAGTATTCCAACTATTAAAATAGTAATCCAGATACCTTCTTTTTGTGTAACATTCAATAAATCAGAAATTTCAAAGATGGCTTCAATATTCAATGCACCAGTATATAGCACTATTGGAAGAAGTGTAGCAACAAACGAAATAATCAATAATAAGGCAACCAAGGTTCTTGTGAGTCCGTCAAATCTCTTTTCTAAAAATTCAGGAATCGTCGTCAATCCCATTTTTAGATACTTTGGTGCGAAGTATAAAGCACCGATAACCAAGGCTAATGCCGATGTGACTTCCCAAGCAACTATGATCGCTCCGTTTTTATAGGCAGACCCATTCATACCTACCAAATGCTCGGTTGAGATATTAGTTAAAAGTAGAGATCCGGCGATAACAATACCGGTTAATGACCTACCGCCTAAAAAGTATCCGTCTTTTGTATCAAGCTTGTCGCGGCGTAGTTTATAGGTTGCGTAAAAAGCTACGAATCCTGTAAACAACAAAAAGGTGAGTAATGCCATAGCAATAAAAGTAAGGAAATTTTATAAACGTTTCGGAATGAAACCTTTATCTAACAGACTTCAGGGTAAGCGTTAAAAATACTGGAAATCAGGTATTTTATGGCCTGAATACTCATTGTACTTTAGCAATGAACCACAAACAGACTTCAAAATGAAATATTCGAAACTAATAGTTCTACTTTTTATGGGGATGTTTTTCTCATTAAACGCCCAGAACGCTGCTGACCAAATTTATATGACTAGCGGAGAAAGTATAGCGGTTAAAGTAAAAAAAGTAGCGCCTAATACTATTACATATAGTTATGTTGGTGAAGACTTAGAAAACATTATTGAAAAGAATGCTGTTTCAAAAATCATATTCAAAAGTGGTCGAGAGCAACTTTTTACAGTAGCTAGTTCAAATGATAGTAAACGAGGTTCTGATTTCGAATACCCGATTATGAAAGGAAACCACGGTGCCGTTCTGCCTTTTGAATTTGTATTTGACGGAGTCGCTGCCCCGGAAGAAGGCATTGAAGCCCAAGAATTTTATTATACTAATTTGATGCGTAGACCAGAAAGAAATACAATCACCTATCAAGATGCGGAAATAACATTAAAGAGACTCCGTAAGGCGGGAATTACTGAGGCATATCAGATGCGCGACTATGATATGGCAGAGATTGCAAAAATAGTGGGCGTAGGTATTATGGTTACCGGAAAAATCACAGTAGACTATAGAAGTACTACTTCATCTTCATCTGGTTCTACAACTACACGAATAGATACAAAACGGAAAAAAGTAAAATCATATTCTAGTGATTTTAGTTCTTCTTCAGATGAATTTGACACCAAAGTACTTTTTAGAATTTATGATGTTGACGGAAATAAAATCGTTGATATTAAAAGAGTGCCTTTCTTGGCGACTACTCGAAACAATTATGTAACTGCACTTAATTATTTAATGAAGCGAACACCCTATTATCAAAAAAAATAAGATTTATTCAAAGCTATATGATTTATAAAAGTGCTTTTTAAGGATAAATATTTGAACCCAAATAAAAATTGTTACTGCCAAAATACCATATACAAAAGTACTAGAAACAGGAAAGTTAGGCATGTTACCAAAAAGGTTAAAAGACGTCAATTTATTTAATTGAATAACTGAAAGCCACGTAGTCTCTTGTTCATGTTGTCCGAAAATTACAGAACCAAAAATTGCCATAACCATAGCTATTATTGCAAACCAAGTAGTTTTAGAGAACAAGGGCTTGTATATAAAAACAGAACTTCTCTTGGTATCTGCCTTAATTTTTGACATTACTAAATTTGTGAAATTTAAAGAAGGGTTTTCTGAACCTACTTCATTCACCGATCTTCTTATAAAATCATCTAAATCTTTATTTTCTTCCATAATTCTCTAGAATTTCTGGTTCTAATTCGTTTTTTAAAATCACCGCCAAACGTTTTCTACTTCTAAAAAGTCTCACTTTTACAGTATTGGCTTCCATATTCATAACCTCTGCAATCTCCTTTAATGATAGCTCTTCAAAATAATGAAGCGTAATCACTACCGCATCAGCTTCAGGCAATTTATCAATGGCTCTCTTTATAGCTTGCTTTCTTTCTTGAACTTCAAATTGATCTAAAACACCTTCAATACTTGGCAAATGATATTCAATTTCACTATCAATTGAACTGGTATTTAATTGTCTTTTCTGTTTCTTTATATAGTCTAAGCTTCGATAATATGCAATTTTATACAACCATGTAGAAAACTTAGAATCTCCTTTAAAAGTATTCAAAACTTGAAACACTTTTAGAAAAACATCTTGAGAAATCTCTTCTGCCTCTTCTGTATGCTTAACTATTTTCATAGCCAAAGTATATACCATATGCTTATATCGATCTACCAAAGCGGCGAATGCTTGCACATCTCCCGCTATAGTCGCGTCAATATAATATTGATCTTCTGGTTGGCTCATTTGTTACATAAGACGAACAAATTACAATTCTGGTTACACCGTTTTAGAAAAAAAATTCATTTTCTTGTAACCTCGATTAAAAAACTATCGTCATACTAGGCAAATGAGTTTATTAATCAATTAAAAAACAATCAAAATGGGAGAAGAAATTTTAATACCTATCAGCTTTTTTTTATTCATATTCGCAATAGTATATCTATTCTATACTACTAGAAATAAAGAACGTATGGCTTTAATAGAAAAAGGGGCTGATGCAAGTATTTTTTTTACTGGTAAAAAAGGTTCAGCTAGCAAAATTGTAATCCTCAATTTAGCATTAGTATTAATATGTGTTGGATTAGCAATATTTATAGGTGCTATACTTGAAAACATGAGAGTTGACCCTGATGTCGCCTACCCAGCGTGTATTTTTCTCATGTCGGGCATTGGTCTTTTAGCGGGCTTCTTTTTAACTAAAAAAATGGAGAAAGAGGAATAACATTATATTCAATTTCAATTATTAAAGGGATTCGCAAATAATGTGGATCCCTTTTTATTTTAGCTTTAATTCTATTATAACTACTATAAATTCATAACTTGTAGTAAAATTCCCCCGATTTGGTAAGTTAAATACATTAAATGCCTTTCTATAATAGTAAGGTTGCTAATTATGAATCCTAAAAAAATTCATCTAATCAAATCATATCTTAATACAAGTAGTTGAATTAAATCCAGCTGGTAATTTTGAACCTTGGGAAACATCAAAATTAAACGAGTTAGAAAAAAGTCAAGCT